>NZ_JAUDRH010000001.1:600000-801838 GCF_030381805.1 Chlorogloeopsis sp. ULAP01 | reverse complement strand
GCAACCCTCAACGAGTCGTGACTCTTAGATCAGATACTTTAGCCAATAGTTTGGCACTAGGTATTCGACCTATTGCCGCAGCATATGTTCCGGGTTTTCCTCTTCCAAAATATCTTCAAGGTAAAGTAGACCAAGTAGAGTCTGTAGGAGGATTTAATTCCCCTAATATCGAAAAAATATTACAACTTAAACCGGACTTAATTGTGTCTAGCTCTGGGTTGAAAGGTATCTACAAACAGCTATCATACATCGCGCCTACAGTTGTATTAAACATACCTTTTCCTCCCCCAACCTGGAAGGAGCAATTAGGAGAACTTGCTACTGTTTTGGGGAAACAAGAGGTTAGTAAACAATTAATGGATGAGTATTGGCAACGGGTTGAAAAACTCAAAGCAGCTTTGGGGAACCGCCTCACAACTATGGAGGTATCTATTGCCAATACATCTTCAGAATATGGCATTTGGTCTTATGGAGAAAAGCATTTCTCTGGCTCAGTTTTGCAAGATATTGGTCTGCAACGTCCCAAATCACAGAGAAGGGATATATTCTATATCGAAAATATATCTAAGGAAAAAATATTTGATATTGATGGGGACGTTCTCTTTTTTGTGTCTTGGGAAAGGGAAGATGATAAGAAGACGTTAGATAAGCTTAAACAAAGTCCTTTGTGGTCACAACTCGAAGTTTTTCAAAAAAATAAAGTTTATTTTGTCGGCGGACATTGGCATAGTTCAGATATTTTTGCGATTAATGCTATTCTTGATGACCTGGAAAAATACCTTGTTAACAGTTATCAATGACATTTATCAGTACGATGTCGTTGGCAAAGCCTGCTCCTTTGGAACATCGCAATCTTTATTAGGTTGGGAAGCTACTAAGTTGTAGAGCTAGTCTTCTTCTATAGTAGTTAATAAAATTTCACTTTAATGACGATAGTCACCCTTGTGCTGTATCCATCTCTAGTTCAGGAAAACACATTTATCTTTTCGTGGCTCTCTCACTTGAGGAAAGCGCCACAGCCTTACTGGAATTTGTACAACTATACATCAATAATTGAAATCCTTGCGAAGGAATTATTATATAAAAACGTTCAAAAAAGTTCCCCAACTTTAGCTGTCTGCTACTTTCGCACACCTTTCTTCCTTACAAGCTAATACTGTTTTAGTTAAAAATTCATATAAAAAATTCCCTGCTCCTTGCTATAGTGCTGATATTAGTGAAATTGCTCGTGGCGAGAAATACATATTTTCACTGATGGTTTACCATCAAATTTACTATATCAGGAGAATAAGAGCCTGCTAGAATAAAGCTATTTCCCAACGAATATCCAATCTAATTTATTAGTTAGCTTTAGCCAATAATTTGCACTTTTGGGATAAAAATTTGCCTTTTTTGGATAGACCGATAACGTGAAAGCGATTAAAATTATCTACATCTAACTTCTTGTTAAAATATAACACGAGGACTTACTGGCACTGAATGGTATCTATGCAAGTTTGTGGCATATATAGTCAGTGTTTCATTAATACTTGTATTTAACTATAGTTAGCTGAAAATAAGTTTATCTTATATTACACAAGTTATACCAGCGCTGAAAGATTTTCTTGAGAGTAGCTGTACTTATGTATACTTTAGATGCATTGAAATTAAAATTAAATACTCAAGGTTATCGGTTTACTCCTCAACGTCTACTAATTTGTCAAGTTTTTCAAGATTTACCAACTAGTCATCCTTTAAGTGCAGAGGAACTGCATCAGTTACTAACAGAGCGTGGAGAACGAATGAATTTGAGTACGGTGTATCGCAATCTCAAATTCATGATGCAATTGGGAATTGTGCGGGAAGTCAATTTAGCACGAACACGTAAATATTATGAACTCAACACTACCCTTTGTAATCACCACCATCTTGTTTGTGTTCAATGCCATCAGACAATAAAGTTTGTCAACTCCTCTATTATCCAAGCAGGATTGAGGGAAGCAAACAAACATGGAATGCAAATGCTTGACTGTCAACTTACTCTTCATACCATCTGTGTTGAAGCAAGAGAGATGGGATGGCCTTCATCTATATCTAATGATTGGAGATGTCCCAAATCTATTGCGACAAGGGAAGCCAATAGTTTCAATCATCAAAATCTGAAGCCAAAAACCAGTATCAACAAAAAACTGTTACGGCGAATCGAGTTGAGAGGAGAACGTATTATAGTTTTTACGCCAAAAGATGAGATAGAAAATTATCAACACCAAGCAAAGTCAATTACAGGATGGCGCTTATCTAGAGAAGATAAATACTGGTATTTCCCTTTAGAAAAAGCGCCAGAGGTGCTAAACCTGTTTCAAGGATATGAAATTGATCCAGAAATAAAAGCTATTGTTGCCCTTATCAAAGGGTAAAAAGTTGATTCTGGTTGCTAGAATACTTAAAAGTTGATTGTAGGCTCTATTGATAGCGACAGTTCAAGCTGGTAACAAGGATTTGCAAACTCTATCTCCAGACTGTTGAAACTGATGCAAGATTTGAAGATAAATATTTGACCTATGACTCCAAAAGCCTCTTTGATTTTTAATCCATCTTCGGGTCAAGGCGATCCAGTTGAACAATTAGTGACAATTAGAAAAATATTAGAGCCTACTATTAACCTAGATATTTGCCCTATTCATAATCAAGAAGTTGGAGCAGCTCAGTTAGTCCGTACAGTTATTGCGGAGGGTGCATCCATGATTCTTGTCGCTGGAGGTGATGGCACCATTTCAGTGGTTGCCGAAGCGTTAATTAATACCGAAATTCCCTTGGGCATAATTCCCACAGGAACTGCCAATTCTTTTGCTAGAGCCTTGGGTATTTCCAATGATATCGCACTCGCCTGCCAAACTATTTTAATGGGCGTAAATAGAAGCGTAGATATAGCACTGTGCAATGGCAAACCAATGGTATTACTTGCAGGTATTGGCTATGAGGCTGGAAGTATTGAGCAAGCAAAGCACCGCTTAAAAAAGCTTTTTGGAGTTTTGGCATATATTCAAGGTGGAATTAAAGAATTTTGGAATTTAAAGGCGTTTGAAACTCAAATTGAGACAGAAAATCAAACTATTAGTTTGTCATCTGTAGCTGTTACTATCGCTAATGCTGCTCCTGTTACTTCTTTCCTGGCTCATGGAGCGGCAGATGTAATTCTGGATGATGGATTACTAGATGTCACAATTGTTGCTCCTGCCAATCGAACCAATGCCTTATTTGCTGCTTACCATCTTCTCGTCACAGGCTTTATTGGTAAGGCTACTAACCGTAATGATATTAAATACTTGCGAGCAAAATCTGTAAAGGTTAGAACTGAACCTCCACAAAAGGTAGTTTTAGACGGTAATTTAATTGAAACTACTCCAGTTGAAGTAACTTGCATCTCAAGAGGTTTAAATGTCATAGTGCCTAGTCAATAGAGGGTTGGGGAGTGTGAAGCGGTTTCTCCCCCATCTTCCCCTTCTTCCCCATCTCCCCTCTCTCGTCCTAGCCCCTAGTCTCCAGTTCCTTCTCATTATTCAGTCACATTTGCTTGTTAATTTATCTGTGCTATCACTTTTTAATCAAAATTTTTTTCTATTGGTGCTAATAGAGGTTAAAACTTGATACCTAAATAGGATGAAAAGGAGCTGCTGTGACTGAACAAACTCCCCCTTCATACCAAATGACTGGCTCCCGACGTGAGTTACAGGAGCTAGTGCAAGCACAATTGGAAACATTGCTTACTCAAGAGAACTATGAAGGAGCAAAGGCTTTGCTGGTTCCTGTTCAACCAGTAGATATTGCTGAAGTGATTGGCAACTTACCTGAGGCGATGCAGGCGATCGCTTTTCGTTTGCTTTCTAAAGAAGAGGCGATCGAGGTGTATGAATATCTTGATTCCAATGTACAGCAAGCACTTCTGGAAGAATTCAAGCGTCAAGATGTGTTGGATATTGTTGATCGGATGTCACCCGATGATCGAGCGCGGCTATTTGACGAACTACCAGCAAAAGTAGTCCGGCAACTCTTACAACAACTAACTCCTGCCGAACGCGATGCAACTGCCCTGCTTTTGGGTTACAAACCCAATACTGCGGGGCGGATCATGACGCCAGAATACTTGTCACTGAAAGAAAATATGACCGTTACTCAGGCTTTAGAACGAATTCGCAGCCTGGCAGACGTGAGTGAAATGATTTATTACCTCTACGTCACTGATGATGCTCGTCGTCTGAGCGGAACACTTTCATTGCGAGATTTGATCAAGGCGCAACCAGAGGAATTCATCGCCAATATCATGACTAGGGATGTGGTATATGTTCATACCGACACTGACCAAGAGGAAGTGGCCCGTACTATTCAACGTTATGACTTCGTGGCAGTGCCTGTTGTGGATACTGAGAAAAGGCTAGTAGGCATTGTTACTGTTGATGATGTTCTTGATATTTTAGAACAAGAAACCACTGAAGATATATATGCCTTGGGAGGGCTTGAATCTGGCACTGACAACTATTTTCAAACTAATTTATTCACAGTTGCCCGTAGACGGGTATCATGGCTGCTGATTCTTTTATTGACTAATACCCTTACCTCCGCAGTCATCCGCGATCAAGAAGATGTTTTAGAGCAGGTAGTTACCTTGGCTGCGTTTATCCCATTGTTGATTGATACCGGTGGTAATGTGGGAGCGCAATCTTCCACAGTAGTGATTCGGGGTTTGAATACGCAGGAAATACGTATACGAGAGACTTTGACCGTGATTCGCAAAGAGGTGATCGCTGGTATTTTGTTAGGGGCAATGCTAGGTGTAGTAGTTACGATATGGGCTTTCTTTCTTCAGGGAAACTTAGCAGTAGCAATTGCTGTGGGTATAAGTTTATTCGCTATTTCACTCATTGCTTCACTATCAGGTGCTGCCTTACCTTTTTTGTTTCATTCTTTGAAATTAGATCCAGCATTGATGTCAGCTCCTTTTATTACCACTGCCGTTGATGTCTTGGGAGTCTTAATTTATCTGAATGTCGCCAGATGGATTTTAAGATTGTGAAGTATCACGATTATTGCAACGTGAGTAGGCGGGATAAAAGCGACTCTTACTAAAGACTAATGACGACTTTAACTAATTAACCTGATTTGTACAAACTTCTTATCACTTTTTAATCACATTTGCGCTTAATCATAATTAGGTGTAAGTATACAAACATGATTGCAAATATATTTGCAATCAAATTCCAAAAGCAATTATTGTGTCCCTGGAAACTTAATTCAATAACACTAATGTTGTGTTACTGCTCGGCGTTAGTTACAACTTCTAGCAATTCAATCGTTGATTGAGCTTACTAGTTAAGAGGTTATAAGCATGAACCAAAAAATTTTTTTGCCTTTGATGATGGTTGCAACAATCATTGTGCCATCAATTCCCAAATTGGCACAGGCACAGACGCAAACACAGACTACTAGAATTGGTGACTTAGGGAGTCCTCAAGGTATCACCATATCTGGAAAAGTTCAGAGCATAGTTGGTAATGATTTCATCCTGGATGATGGCAGTGGACAAGTCATTGTTGATGCCGGGCCTCGTTGGTGGCGTGAAATTAACCTGAAACAAGGTGAGCAAGTCACAGTCACAGGTGAAGTAGGTAGAGCTGGTGAATTCGATGCTTTTAGGATTACTAAAGCAGATGGTTCTGTAATCGAAATTCGTTCACCTCAAGGGCCACCGCCTTGGGCAGGTGGGCCAAATCGAGCCAAGCCTAAGAAGTAATAATAGCTCTGTTGAGCTAAAAATTATACGTTTTAGGGAAGGGGTAAGCAGTTAAAAATTCAATTGAAGAAGTCATGAGGTAGAGAGCAGAAGGTTCCATTCAGAAGGGGATTCAGACCCTTCCATTCGGGGCAGCCTGTGAGCCTTGCTCATAGGAAACTTGATACCCCTTATTCCTTTCAGTCGTGAACAGAAGTTTTGTTGACACTCCTTCTGACTTGAAAGAGCAGGGGGATCTCTTGAGGCTGGGGAAGCTGGGGGAGAAAAACACTTTCATGCAAGGCTTGTGAAACTTGTTTCATCGGGACTGCCTCCTGCCTTTCTTGGTCAAAGCGTACATCCAAAGTACAAATATTATTTCTTGATGTTTTTTGAAAAAATATCAAAACTATGATTTCCAGAAAAATTCTACTATTACTGATTACGGTTGTTAGCACTGTATTTGGTTCTGTTGGATGCTCCTTGGAACGCAATTTTGAAGTAGAGGCAAAAGTGCCTGCTTCTGTGATGAGAACTCAAACAAAGCGAGCAAATGTACCTTATGTGCCAACACCCCAACGAGTAGTAGAAGCTATGCTGGAACTAGCACAAGTTAACAGTAATGATGTGATTTATGACTTGGGTAGTGGTGATGGGCGAATTCCTATTACTGCTGTCCAGAAATATAACGCTCGTCGTGCTGTGGGCGTGGAGATTAATCCTCGTCTTGTCCAGGAAAGCCGTACTAATGCTCAAAAAATAGGAGTGAGCGATCGCGTCGAGTTTAAACAACAAGACTTGTTTCAAACTGATTTAGGTGATGCCACTGTAGTAACACTCTATTTATTACCAAATGTCAATTTAAGATTGCGACCAAAACTATTAAAAGAACTAAAACCAGGCACTCGTATTGTTTCTCATAGCTTTGATATGGGCAACTGGAAACCACAACAGGTAGTAAGGATACGTGGTAGAACTCTTTATTTATGGGTTGTTCCGGAGCAAATTCCTACAAATTTAACCTCATAGGCAGAAATTTAATTTTCCATCAGACAGATGAATGACTCAACAAATATGAAATAAACTACTCAAAGTGAATCGATTAAATCAAAAATAGTGATTTCAATATTTAGTATCAAAGTAATGACTATGAAGATTAGAAAGTTTGCTAGCTTGGCGACAGGTATTATACTACTACCAGTCTTTGCAGCCTGTACACCTAACGAAACTGCCCAAGTCTCTCCAACACCAACTCCACCTGCTACTGATGTCACACAACCGCCGACTCCAACAACACCTCCTGCTACCCCTGGTACAACTGCGAATAAAGATATTCCAGATGTGATCGACGATCATCCCTCATTAAACACACTTGAGAAACTGATTGATGAAGCAGATTTAGAAGATAAGCTAGATGATACTGGCCCCTTCACGATATTTGCACCATCAGATCAAGCATTCGCAGCTCTTCCAGAAGCAACTCGGCAAAAACTACTCCAACCACAAAACCGTGAGGTTCTCAGACAAATATTGACTTATCATGTCGTTCCTGGAAATCTAAGAGCTAACCAACTTCAGTCTGGAGATATAAAAACTCTTGGTGTTAACCCACTAACCATTCAGGTTGAGCAAGCAACAAACCAGGTTCAAGTTAATAATGCTCGTGTCATTCAGCCAGATATTCCAGCCAGTAACGGTGTTATTCATATAATTGATCAAGTACTTTTACCTCCAGATTTGAAGTTATAAACCAAAAAGGAAAAGTGCAATGAAAGGATTGAAAGGCAAGAATGCTCTAATTACTGGAGCAAGTTCAGGAATTGGACAAGCGATCGCCATTCGTCTTGCCCAAGAGGGTTGCAACATCGCCATCAATTACCGCAAAAGCCCTGCGGGAGCCGAAGAAACCGAAGACATGGCAATGCAAAAGGCGTGTGGCGATATCGAAAATTGTGGTGTTAAGTCTCTACTAGTTCAAGGTGATGTTTCCAATGAAGAAGACATCATCAGCATGGTAAACACTGTAATCGAAAAGTTCGGCAGTTTAGATATTTTGGTTAACAATGCCGGGATTCAAATTGAAAGTCCCTCCCATGAAATTCCAACTAGCGAGTTCGATCAAGTACTGGCAGTAAACCTCCGAGGTTCTTACCTCTGCGCCCGTGAAACTATTAAGCACCTACTTGCTCAGAATCGTTCTGGGGTAATTATCAATGTTTCCAGTGTTCATGAGATTATACCCAGACCAATGTATGTCACCTATTCCATCAGTAAAGGAGGAATGGAAAATCTGACTAAAACTCTAGCACTGGAATACGCCAACCGAGGTATTCGTGTTAACGCCATCGCACCAGGTGCGACAATTACACCCATTAATGAAGCTTGGACTGACGATCCCGAAAAGAAGGCTGTTGTAGAAAGTCACATTCCGATGGGACGTGCTGGTACTTCCGAAGAAATGGCAGCAGCAGTAGCATTTTTAGCATCAGATGAAGCGGCATACATCACCGGACAAACCCTGTTTATTGACGGTGGGCTAACGCTGTATGCAGACTTCCGAGAAGCTTGGTCAGCTTAAGGAGTAATTTTTTTGACATATTTGACATAATATTACTGCCAGTAAAAGCGCCATAGCAGAGTGTTTGCTGAACTAGAATTTCAACTTAAATTTCAATATCTTTATTTGCGAGCGATCGCATAGCTTACCGTAGGCATTCGCTGCTAGTGGCAAGCTCATACTTAGATTTTTCGCTCAGTAATTTAATCACACAAAGAATTTGTGAAATCCTCTGTTTCCTAGCCCTTGCCTTATCTACATCTTTGTAAATCTCTCGCTTCGTTGCTATGGCGCCAGAGAATTGATTCTCTGGCTCACAGCTAAATTATACCGAAGTAGACTCAACAAAAATTTCAGTCCTAGAAGTGGACTTATGCTATTAGCCCAGTAGACGCCAGAGGCGGCTTCCCACAGGGTACTTTAGTTCTGAGCGGAATAACACCAGAGCGCGATACTTCGATTATTCCAAAAATGGAGTCAACAAAAAGCCCCTAGTTCCTATTTCCAGGAGAATTATGAACTTATTTTCCATTGATGAATTAGCAATTTTAACTGCACAATCAAATCACACTTGTGTTTCTATCTATATGCCGACTTATAAAATGTCGACAGAGACACTACAAAACCCAATTCGTTTTAAAAATTTAATCCGGGAAGCTGAGGAGAAGTTAGTAGAGAGTGGGCTTCGTCCTCAAGATGTCAGAGACTTGTTGCAGCCAGCCCAAGAGTTAGATGAATACGAGTTTTGGCAGCACCAAAGCGATGGACTAGCAATGTTCATTTCTAACAACTTTTTTAGTTACTACTGTGTACCTGTTGATTTTCAAGAATTAGTCGTTGTTACTGACCGCTTTCATCTTAAACCTTTAATATCCTTGCTTACAGGTGATGGATTGTTCTATATCCTAGCGCTGAGTCAAAATCAGGTGAGATTATTTCAAAGCACCCGCTATAGTGTAAGTGAAGTAGAGTTAGAAAACGTACCTACCAGTATTGCTGAGGCACTAAAGTACGACGATCCCGAAAAAAGTCTCCAGTTCCACACAGGTACATCCCAAGGTGGTGGTGGCGATCGCGCTGCTATATTTCACGGGCATGGTGCTGGCAACGACGACAGGAAAGACAACCTGCTACGCTACTTTCGCAAGATAGATGACGGCTTGCAAGAGTTGCTAAAAAATCAGCGATCGCCTCTGGTTTTAGCAGGCGTTGACTATCTTCTACCTATCTACAAGCAAGCCAACTCCTATCCCAATCTCATCGATGAAGGCATCGCTGGCAACCCAGACGAACTCAAAGCAGAGGAATTACATTCACAGGCATGGCAGATTGTACAGCCTTACTTTGAAGAAGCACAGCAGGAAGCAATTGCTAGCTACCAAGCTTTACTAGGAACAGGAAAAACTGCTAGTAGTATTCAAGAAGTCGTTACTGCTGCTTACTACCAAAGAGTAGAGTCTTTATTTGTACCAGTTGGACAACAAAAGTGGGGACACTTTAATCCCAGCACAAATCGGGTACAAGTACACCCTGAACAAGAAACAGGTGACGAAGACTTGATGGATTTTGCCGCGCTGCATACACTTCTTAATGGTGGTACAGTCTTTGCTGTTAGTCCAGAGCAAGTACCGGGAGATAAACCAATAGCTGCCATATTGCGTTATTAAAGTATGGTGGTTACTCGATTAACTCGTAAACAACGCAGATTTACTGCGTTGATGGTAGTAGTAGTATTCACAAACATATTACTACTACCCCTTGGGAGGGGATTAACACAGGAAGTACCACCTATACCCGTTACACCCCAACTCCCTGAAACTGAGACACTCTCACCAGATGGATTGTTCTTTGCTGATATAGTCGTTAGAGGACAGCCTATATTTCAAGTTGGTAGTGTTGGAGATGTTAGTGCTATACAACGAGCACAAATTATTAACCGTCGCATCGCAGGTATTTTGGCACAACCTCAAATTGGTAGAGATGTTATTGTTGTGCCAGATCCATCGCGGGGTATCGCTACTTTACAAGTGAGCAATCGGGTTTTAATGACTGTTACCCAACAGGATGCTCAAGATTTTAACTTGCCAGTCGAAGCGCTTGCCCAGCAGTGGGCTTCTCAATTAAACCAGGCATTTAAGCAACCACCCTTAGCAATTGATGTCGGACAACGTCTATTTGTTACTGTGCGTCAGTTCCAGCGAGATAGCATAGACAACCTACCATCTTTTTTGGGTGCACTGTTAGCTGTGATTGCAACTTGGATAATTGCTATTAGTGTACGCCGTCTTACCCTATTTGGCTCGCGACAGTGGGAAGTAGATCACAACTCAAAAATCTTGGTAAGTCGCTTGGTATACGGCATTATATGGGTAATAGGTACAATTGTTGCTTTGGGAGTCTTGGGACTCGACTTTACCACCTTGCTGGGAACACTAGGTTTAACGAGTGTTGCAATTGGCTTTAGTTTACGTGATATTTTAAGTAACTACTTTTCTGGCATTATTCTGCTTGCCTCTCGTCCATTTCGATTAGGAGATCAGATTGTCATTAAAGAAATTGAAGGTACTGTTACTCAAATTCAACTGCGAGCTACAACAATAAAAACCTACGATGGGCGTGTTGTCTATATTCCTAATCAAGAAGTTTTTAGCGCCATTATTACCAATAATACATCTTCTACCATTCGTCGTAATTCAATTATGGTCGGTATTGGTTATAGTGCAGATATTACAACCGCCAAACAAATTATTAACGATGCTGTTTTACAAGTTAGAGGAGTTGAAGCAGAACCAAAACCAGAAGTTTTAATCCGAGAGTTGGCTGCAAGTACAGTCAATATAGAAGTGCGATGTTGGGTGAACTCCCGTAGATTACCTTTTTTAGAAACTACTTCTTTGATTGCTCAAGCAATTAAAGAGGCATTACAGCAGGCAAAAATTGAAATGCCAACTGAAATTTATACAATAAAATTTCGCAATCAACTACCAAGGAATAATCACCATCAAGTTAATTCAGAATTCTCTAAATAAATTTATATTGTGAATTTTTAATTCTAAAATATGTCGATTTTGAGAAAAGTTTGGCGACTGTTAAAAGAAATAGCTTCTGAATGGCAGTTTAATGAAGTATCACTTTTAGCTTCTTCTTTAGCTTATTTCACGGTATTCTCCCTCGCTCCATTAATGGTCATAATCATTATGATTGTGGGAACAATTTATGGAGAAAGTGCAGCAAAAGAACAGCTTATTAGTCAACTATCTGGGCTGGTGGGTGAGGAAGGTGCAGAATTAATTGCAACAGCAATAGCTAATTTTAGAGCCGATGCTACAGGAGGAACATTTCGGCTTTTATTCAATCTTGGCTTTTTGATATTTGGCGCTACTGGAGTTTTTACACAAATTCAAGATGCATTGGATAGAATTTGGGAGGTAAAGGCAGATCCAAAAAGGCATCTCCTACATTTTATACGTAAACGCCTATTATCTTTTGCGATGGTATTGGTCATTGCATTATTGTTACTACTTTCTTTTATCGGTAATACAATATTAATAGCATTAGTTAATTTTTTGAATGAATTAGTTCCCGGTTTTGGTTATTTGTGGCAAATTATTAGCTTTTTGGTTTCTTTTGGAACAACAACACTGATATTTGTCCTAATGTATACCATTCTCCCCGATGTTGAAATTGCCTGGCGTGATACTGTTGTTGGTGCAGCCATTACCGCACTTCTGTTTCTAGCCGGACAATTTTTCTTCAGATTATTTCTCAGTCAAACTAATTTTGGCTCTGCCTATGGAGTAGCAGGTTCCTTTGTAATCATAATTACTTGGATATTTTATGCTGCTCACATTCTCTTTTTAGGAGCAGAATTTACCAAGGTTTATGCTAAACAGCGTGGCTCTCCTATCGTACCGTCTGATTATGCTGTACATATTTCGCACGAGCAACAGCGATCGCAGAAATCTTCCCAAAGAAACCGTCACCACAGGTAGAAGAATTTTCTCAGCTTACTGACGAAATATATAAATAAACTAACCACTACTAATGACGATTTTAGATTAACTTTATTTGTAAATTAATTTAAACTATTTATGAATGAAACAAATGAGCCAAACATAAACAAATTCTGGGAGCAATTGAGCAATGCCAAGCTAGTTCGCTATGTGTTACTGTTTGCTCTTGGTTGGGCAATTGTCCAGGTTTTGGCTTATTTTGAACAAGTGCTGGTTATTTTTATATTTGCCGCGATTATAGCGTTTTTACTAAATTATCCGGTCAAGTGGATTGAGCGTTTTTTACCTCACGCGATCGCAGTTATTATTGTTTTTTTATTGAGCTTATTAATTTTGGCAGGTTTGATAGCTACGCTAGGTTTTTCTATCTTATCTCAAGCGCAACAGTTGGTGGATCAAGCCCCACAATTTATAGAGGTTGTAATTTCCCAGTTAGAACAATTACAAAATCTTTTAAGCAAGTGGAATTTTCAAGTAGATTTTAATGCATTTGAAGAAGAAATACGCAATCAAGCTTTAGCTATGATTGGAACTGGTTTTACCACCGTTCAAGTTTTATTAACTAATTTTGTCGACTTAATTATAATAGCTGTTGTAGCTTTTTTCATGTTACTAGATGGTAAGAGAATCTGGAAATTAATTCTAAAAATTTTTCCAGTTCATAGCCGTGAAAAAATAACTGTAGCAATTCAACGCAATTTTTTAGGTTTCTTTTGGGGACGATTACTATTATCTATATTCTTTGGAGTTTCAACATTTATTATATTTATAATTTTGCAATTACCTTATGCTTTAATTTTGGCTGCAATTGCAGGTGTATTTGATTTAATTCCTGGAATCGGAGCCACAATTGGAATTACTCTTGTTTGTCTAATTATCTTACCTCAAGGAATTTGGTTAAGCCTGCAAGTATTAGTAGGTTGTATTTTGCTCCAGCAGGTAGAAGAAAATTTACTCATGCCACGAATTATGCAAGGTTCAATCAATATGAATCCAGTGTTTATGTTTTTTGCATTATTAGTTGGAGCAAGAGTTGCAGGGTTAGTAGGAGTGTTTCTATCAATTCCGATTGCGGGAGTGTTGATTAGCCTGTTTGATGTAGAAGAAATCCAAGGACAGCATTAGCTAGCCAAGCTTGAGTAGAGGCATAAATATTCCTAAAGAGAGATATATATTCCTAAATTGTGATTGTGAATTAAGTAATCACTTTCCAGTCACATTTGCTTGTCATGCTCAGATTGTAAGCTGTCTTCTTTTTGTAACTTACTTATCCTACCGAGATAGCCTTATGGAATTGCAGGATATCTTTCATTGGATTTATGTTGCTCTAATGGCAATTGGAGCATTACATTTTTGGTCATTAAGTCGTAATCCGCGCGGTGTTCCCCAGTATGAGTATCTTGTTGCTATATTGATCCCGATTTGGTCAGGACTTGCTTATATGGCAATGGCCTTAGGTCAAGGTAAAGTTGAAGCTGCGGGGCAAGTTGCACATTATGCTCGCTACGTTGATTGGATTGTCACTACACCGTTACTGTTGCTGGCTCTCTCCTGGACAGCAATGCAATATATTCGCAAAGATTGGACACTCATCGGCTTTTTGATGAGTACTCAGGTAGTTGTGATTACGAGTGGGCTGATTGCGGATTTATCGGAACGAAATTGGGTGAGGTATCTGTGGTATATCTGTGGAGTTTTCGCCTTTCTCATTGTTCTTTGGGGTATTTGGGTGCCATTGCGTGCTAAGACTAAAACCCAAGGTCTGGAATTATCAAACTTATACAACAAGCTTGTCACTTACTTTACAGTATTTTGGATTGGTTATCCAATTGTCTGGATTATAGGGCCTAGTGGTTTTGGTTGGGTAAATCAGACTATAGATACTTTTTTGTTTTGCGTACTTCCCTTTTTCTCTAAGGTAGGATTTAGTTTTCTAGATTTACACGGCTTGCGTAATCTTCAAGATTCTACACATCGGACAACTGGCGATCGCTTTGCAGATAATACTTTATACTTTTTGGGGGCGATCGCTGATTTAGGGAAACCGCAACGAAAACATTCTCAGCACAGAGTCCGATATTAATTGAGAGATATTAAACAAGTTAGTCAATAGCTCATCTATAAAGGGAACTTATCACTTTTGAGCAATGACAAATAGTATATTGCACCATGATTAATGACTGATGACTACTTTCCGAAAGTATTGGATTGCTAGGGTAGCTGGGATAGCGATCACACTTTTGACGACAGGATGCGAACAAGCACTGGAATATTTACCACCCTTGCCAAGAGTGGAAATTCCAACACAGCAGCCTGCAAAGCCCTCAATTCCCGTTCAAACCGCTAAAACCGCAGAAATCGAGGCAGGAGTGCGCCAAAGCATTAACCAAGTACGTGAACAGAACGGACTTAAGCCTCTCCAAAATAACGAAAGGTTAGCAGATGTTGCCCGGAACTACAGCCGACAAATGGCAGAAAAAAACTTTTTTAGTCATACAGGAGCTGATGGCAGCACTGTGGAAACGCGAGTACGTGCTGGAGGTATTTCTTACTGGGTGGTAGGAGAGAATCTGTTTAAAGGTAGAAATATTTCCCAACCGGTGGAAATATCGGTTGATGGTTGGTTGAAAAGTCCAGGACATCGAGCAAATATTATGCGTCCATACTTTACGGAAACAGGTGTGGGAGTTTGGCGAGATGGAAACACCTACTATATTACGCAGTTATTTTTACGGCGTTAGTAGGGGCAAGATCTCAAAGTTAGTTGTTGCCATGCGTCTAAGTTAATTTACTGGGAATTAACATCAGGGAGGTACTTTATGTCGCTTGATGTATTAATCGTAGGAGCGGGGCCAACAGGCTTGCTTTTAGCTGCGCAATTGGCTCGGCATGGCATCAAACCACGTCTGATTGACAAGCAACCACAACCTTCCACAACTAGTAAAGCACTTGCAGTTTTTGCCCGGACTCTGGAAATATTTGACAAGCTAGGTATTGTTGAAGAAGCAATTGATTGTGGTTGTAAGATTTACGGAGCTAATATTCATGATGATGGCAAACGTTTTGCCCATATCAGTATAGACAAAATAGATTCTTTTTTCCCCTTTGTTCTCAGCCTGCCGCAGTCGGAGACTGAACGTATCCTGGCACAGTTGGTAGAGAGCCTTGATGTACATATTGAACGTCCTGTCAGTTTTACTACCTTGGAACAGGATAGGGAAGGTGTCACAGCGACACTCTGCCATCCGGATGGACAAGAAGAAAGCTGTCGAGCAGCTTGGTTAATAGGTTGTGATGGCGCACACAGCAGCGTTCGCAAGCCAGCTGGTTTGGGCTATCAAGGTATAGATATCCAAGCTACGTTTGTCCTTGCAGATTTAAAGAGTGATTGGCAGCTTTCGCCCGACAATATCCAAGTTTTTTTCAGTTCAAGTGGTGTTTTAGCAGCTTTTCCCCTACCAGGAGAAAACAATTGGCGAATCATTGCTAATGTCCCTCCAGATATTGAATTACCTGAAAATCCTGAGTTACAAATTTTTCAGCAACTCACAAGCGATCGCTGTGGTTTGCAAGCTACTTTAGGCGATCCTACCTGGACAAGCAAATTTAGTATTCGGCAAAGGATAGTTGACAAGTGCCGTGCAGGACGTGTATTTGTTGCAGGTGATGCCTTAGCTTCTCATAGCCCAGTTGGTGGGCAAGGTATGAATACTGGTTTGCAAGATGCCTACAACTTAGCTTGGAAGCTAGCCCTAGTTATCAAAAATCAAGCACCAATTCATTTACTCGATTCATATCAAGCTGAACGTGAGCCAGTCTCTAAGTTTTTATTACTCAGCACGGAATGGGCTACACGAGCGATAGTTCAAAGCAATCCTACGATCAAGTTTTTACGTAGGCATCTAGCTAGTTTTGCTACCAGTTTTGCTCCAGTTCAACAACGCATTACCAATACTTTGTCTGAGTTAAATGTGAACTATCGCAATAGTCCCATAGTTCAAGATGGCTATCCACTTTCTTGGTTGAGCAGAAGCCCAAAAGCAGGCGATCGCGCTCCTGATGTATTGGTGCAAACGGATAAGGGACAGCAGCGTTTATATCATGTATTAGCTGATACGCAGCACCATCTGCTGTTGTTTGGTGGTAAGCTTCCCAGCTATACTAGTGTGGCTCAAATGGCTCAGGAAATTGAAAGTAAATTTCCTTATGTCATAACTGTACATATAGTGCTTATTGGCACGGAAATACCAAAAGATTTACAATGGCAAGGTTCAATACTCCTTGATCCTCAAGGCGAGTGTCACCGAAGTTATGGTGCTTCTAGTGCAAGCCTTTACTTGATTCGCCCAGACGGCTATATCGGTTATCGTTGCCAAGGTGCTGATGTCAATAAGCTCATGGCATATCTGCAAAAAGTCTATCTGTTTCAATCAACAGTTAAGAGTTATTAGTCAATCATTAACAGTCATTTCTTTCCTTCTACCTCCTGCCTCTCCGAAGTTTGGAGCCTCCTTCGGAGGAGCAACGCTTTCGGAGGAAGCCGCTCCAACTTCTCTGTGCCTCCTGCCTTTTTTAAGCTAGTAAAACGATTCCTTGAAACTGCAACCATGACACAACTTAGGGAACGCCAACAAGTACAAGTGCGATCGCACTCCCCCAAACCTCCCAAAGGATGGAACCGCCTAAAATGGTATGGCCCTGGTTTGATTTGGATGATTTCTTCCGTAGGCTCTGGTTCAGTACTGTTTACCCCAAGAATCGGTTCGCGTTACGAGTATGGCTTGCTGTGGATGGCGCTGATTGTCATCTTCTTTATGTGGGTGATGATTCGAGAAGTCGGCTGGTATACCGTTGTTACGGGTAAGACTATTCTAGAAGGCTACCGCGAGCTACCAGGGCCAAATAATTGGGCAATTTGGTTAATTTTTCTACCACAACTAGTTGCTGCCGTAGTCACAGTTGCTGGAATTGCCGCCCTTACCGGAAGTGCCTTAATGATAGCCTTTCCGGGTAATCAAGCACTCTATGGCACCATCACAATTATTTTTTCATTAGTCCTGGTGATTTCAGGGCGTTACAAAGTAGTTGAACTGGCAACTTCGATCATGGCAGGTGTGCTAGTTGCAGTGGCAATCATTACCGCAGCACGAGTTTTCCCACCAGTTGAGCAGTTCGGAGGGGGATTAATTCCGGGTTTTCCACAAGACTTAGACCTGGAATTTATACTACCTTGGGTAGGCTTTATCCTAGCGGGAGCAGCAGGAATTATGTGGTTTTCTTACTGGGTGGCGGCGCGGGAATATGGTGGCCCACTAGAGGAAGATAATCATGATCATGAGCCTGGAAATAATGGCCACTTTCATCGTGAGTATTTAGACGAGGATTATCAAAAGCGTCTCAATTCTCGCTTAAAAAAGTGGATACAGATTATGAGTACCACCGCAGCGATCGGGGTGATTGGGGGAGGCTTGGTGATTGTTGCCTTTATGATTTTAGGTGCAGAACTTTTAGCTCCTGAGGGAATCATTCCAGAAGGTATCCAGGTAGCGGAGGATCTGACGCGGCTGCTCTCAGAAGTTTGGGGAGTATTTGGTTACTGGCTGCTAATTATTGGTGTGATGATCGCTTTAGCAGGGACTATCCTCAGTAACCAAGATGGGTGGGGAAGAATGTTTGCTGATGCCACGCAAATTCTCATGGAGCCACAACTACATCAGTCTCAATTACAAAATGGACATAACGGCAATCATCTTCAGCAGTGGGTATTTTCCAAGCTCTCAAATCAAGAATGGCTTAAAAATAGTTATGCAATTTGGATAACTGCAATTCTACCACTGATTGTTTTCTTTCTAGTCCGCGAACCAGTAGACATTCTCTCTGTGGGCGGTGTTGTTACTACAGTGCATACCCCCGTTATCGTCTTTTTAACTCTTTATTTGAACCGTACACAACTTCCAGAACAATTACAACCAGGCTGGTTTTCCTTAACATTCATGGTTTTGTCAGGATTGTTCTTTACAGGGTTTGCAATTTTGTATTTTCTCGACTTATTTGGTATGGAATTTTGAATTAAAAACGAGGTGCTACAACCTTTGACGGATGCAAATAATTAATAAATCACTCAGGATAAATCAAAATCTTCAATTTTTTCGCTCATTCTCAAAAAGTCATCACCTTACTTTTTACTTCCATTTTCAGGAGGAGTTATGAACAAAAAATTTGTTTTTCTAGCTTCAGCAGTTGGACTAAGCCTACTAATAGGTGCCTGCGAACCTGCTGCCGAGACTCCAACAACAACACCACCAGCAGGTACAACACCAGTACCACCAGCAGGTACAACACCAGTGCCACCAGCAGGTACAACACCACCAGCGACTCCGACTACTCCTTAATATTTGCAGAAGCTAGTATTTAGCTTCAAACAGACGTACCGAAAAGTGTGAAGTGCCTGCCCAGGCATTGGTTGAAGTCGGAACGAATAAGAATTCCCATCGTGGTGGTGAGGTTGTTTGGCTCATCCTCGCCGCCTTACTCTACCAACAGGGTGACAAACCAGTGGTAGTTGAAGAAATCATAATTTATAGACAATAGCTGACAGTATTTCACAATGGAGCTACTTGCTACCGCTTTGGGGTGGCTAGGCGCGATCGCCCTCTTCGCCGGATTTCTCTTCATCGTCGTCTTCTATTTTCGAGGAGCCTTCCGCGATTATATCGACTACAGAGCCATAAATGTTCCCAGTCCAGATGAACACCGTTTTGCTGTTGCTTTAGGCAGTTTATCTAATTCTTTACGCACAAGCGGTTACGTCAACGGTTTTTGGTTTGAGGCGGATGAGATTCAATCGGCACGGTTAGAGACAATTCGGAGTGCCAAGCGATGCATTCACTTTGAGACATTTTTTATGACTCCGGGGCATCGTGCCAACGATTTTGCTGCTGCCTTAGCCGAGCAGGCTGCTGCTGGTGTTGAAGTGCAAATAGTTGTCGATCACTACGGTACAAAAAAATTACCTCAAAAGTATTGGAAACGACTAAAGGCAGCTGGTGTAGAGGTTCGCTTCTTTAAATCTTTTAGTTGGAAAGCTCCGTTTGATTATGCCGGGCGCACTCACCGCAAGCTACTGCTCATTGATGGAAAAACTGCTTTGATTGGTGGTGCTGGAATTTCTGATTATTGGGATGGGCAGAAAAAATTTGGCGATACGGCTCCTTGGTTTGACTTTGAGTTCTCCTTAGAAGGAGCCGTGGTGTCGGTTCTGGAAGGAATGTTCATGCAGCACTGGGCAGCGGCTCGCGGCACAGTAGACTTGGGTGCAGAAAATTTTCATCCCGATCCACCAGTGGCAGCAATGATTCTCGTAACTCCGGGTGACGCCCCTTCTAATCTTTCTTCTTCAATCAGAGCCTTATTTACTACGGCTATTTTTGCAGCCAAAGAGCGAGTTTGGATTGCTAGTCCTTATTTTTTGCCCGACCATCAGTCACGTCAAGCCCTGATCGCAGCAAAGAAAAGGGGAATTGACGTGCGTATTCTTACCTGTGGGCCACATAACGATAAAAAATTAGTTTACTACGCCTCTGGTGAGCTTTACGGAGACTTACTCCGAGTAGGGATCAAAATTTACGAGCATCAGCCAAGTATGCTGCACGGTAAGTGCTTGTTAGTTGACGATCAATGGGTGAGTACCGGCAGTGCTAACTTCGATCCCCGCAGCTTCTTCCACAATGATGAACTGAATATCTCTACTGCGGAACCGCAAATGGTGGAACACATCAAGCAGATTTTCCATACTGGCATTGAGCGCAGCCAACTAATTAGTATGACAGGCTGGCGTACTCGGCCGTTGTGGAAGCGAATTATTGGACGTTTAGTTCTGTTCTTACAATCACAACTTTAGAATTTGTTTAATCAAGTGAAATTATGAGAATAAATGTTGGCACTCCAAATTTAACAATTAACCACGGCAGAACCTTTATGGTGACTGATTTAAGTGGCAATATTCATCCTGAAACTAACCAAGGTATTTTTTCGGATGATACTCGATTCTTGAGCTACTATAACTGCTATTTAAACGGTAAAAATTGGATACGTCTAACTTCTACAACAACTGCTTATTATGCAGATCGCGTTTATCTCGTCAATCCGGAATTTACAACTGATGATGGCTCTTATACCAAGGGTACATTGTCACTAATTATTAGTCGGGTTGCCAGCGAGGGTATTCGTGAAGAGTTGCAGCTTACCAACTATGGATGCAAAAAAGTTCATTTCAATCTAGAAATTGCCCTGCGTTCAGACTTTGCTGATATCTTTGAGGTTGAATCTCAAAAGTTCGTCCGTCGCGGACACATTGAAACACAATGGAACAAAGAACAAAGTGAACTGGTAACTACTTACACCAATGGTGATTTTTTCCAGTGTCTCAGTTATCGTTTAGCCAACTGTCCCGTGCAACCCCATTATGGTAATGGGCGGATTATTTTTGAGATTACCCTAGAACCTGGTGCTACCTGGAATACTTGTTGCCTTTACACCCTGGCAGACAATAAACACGTTCGTAAACCAGTAGACTTGTCTTACCAACAAGCCATTGAAACGGGGTTGGATGAAGTTCAACAACTTTGGCGAAATATTGTGACTGATGTTACCTGCTCAGATGGGGATATTACTAGACTTTATCGCCAATCAGTTGAAGACTTGGGGGCATTACGACTATATGACTACAAATTTACTAAGGATACTTGGATACCTGCGGCGGGTGTACCCAAGTTCGTGACTTTGTTTGGTCGTGATAGTTTGATTGTTAGCCTGCAAAATATGATTGTGCATCCTGGTTTTGTGAGGGGAACGTTGCAAAAACTTGCCGAACTCCAAGCTCAAGAGTGGGATGATTGGCGAGATGCCGAACCAGGTAAGATTCTGCACGAGATTCGCATGGGTGAATTGGCGTATTTCAATAAAATACCGCACACCCCCTATTACGGCGCAGCCGATACCGCTCCTTTATTTTTAATCGCCCTGCATGAGGCTTGGAAATGGCTGGGGGATGAGGAGATGTTACGAGACTATCGAGATGTAGCTATAGGTTGCTTGGAATGGATAGAAAAATATGGCGATTTGGATAATGATGGTTTGCAGGAGTACCGAAAGCGCTCAAAAGATGGACTCGACAATCAAAGTTGGAAAGATTCTGGTGATGCGATCGTTTACCCTGATGGTAGCCAGGTGAACGCTCCCAAGGCATTGTGCGAACTCCAAGGTTACGCTTTTGATGCGTATATGCGCATGGCAGAAGCTTTTGATGTTTTGGGAGAAGACAACTACGCCACAGAACTACGCACCAAGGCTACCCAACTGCAAGCACGCTTTGAAGAAAAGTTTTGGTGTGAGGATTTAAGCTTTTATGCCCTAGCCCTCGATCCTGATAAACAACCTATTCGTACTGTTGCTTCAAATGCTGGTCATTGTCTTTGGAGTGGTATTGTTAGTCCTGAGCGAGCAGAACTTGTAGTGAAAAGACTTTTGCAACCCCAGATGTGGAGTGGCTGGGGCATTCGCACAATATCCACTCAAAACCCTGCATATAATCCTTTTTCTTACCACTTAGGTTCAATTTGGCCCCATGATAACGGTATTATTGCCTTGGGATTTAAACGCTATGGTTTTGCTAAAGAGGTAGCGCAGGTTGCTGGTGGGATTTTTGATGCCGCAAAATACTTTGCTAGCTATCGCTTGCCAGAACTATTTGCCGGAATAGCGGTAGAACCAGGAGCCTTTCCAGTTCCCTATCTAGAAGCCAATGTGCCACAAGCTTGGGCGGCGGCATCGGTTTTTCATCTTCTGCAAGCGATGCTGGGTTTGCAAGCAGACGCTCCCAAAAATCAACTTTACGTCGATCCATATTTACCAGAATGGTTACCTGATATTACCCTCCGCCAAGTAGAAATTGGTAAGGCTCTTGTGGATTTGAAGTTTTGGCGTGAAGGTAATATTACGCGTTGGGATGCTGCTGTTACTCAAGGTGATGTTGAAGTGAAACAACAAGCTTGGCACCAGATCCTGGCAACATCTTGATTTATTCCTTAAGTTTGATTTTTGAAAAGGCTATTGCATAGTAAAAATAAACGAGAGTAGCTTGGCAATGCAACAGCCTCTATTTTAGATAATCATTGGTTCAGAATTAATATATTCGTAAATTATTTATGTGAATTTATGTGAGCTACGAAGCCTCTAAATTCCCTTTTTATCTTGCATCATTGGTGAATCGTTTAAAAATTACAACTCAAAGATAATCGATAGAAATATTATTTTAATTTTAAATAATTCAAAAATTAAGAATATAAAAGCATACAGAAGGATAATATATGCTCGGCATCCTCATTACTTGGATAGTAACCACCATTAGCTTTTTAATTATTTCCAGAATACCAGCTTTGGGAATTGAAATAGATAGTTTGAAAAAAGCAGCGATCACAGCGGCTGTATTTGGAATTTTAAATGCTATTTTGCTTCCCATTTTGACCATTTTTACATTCCCATTCATTATCCTAACGTTGGGATTATTCTTTTTTGTTTTAAATTCGATTATCTTTAGTTTAGCTGCTCGCTTAGTAAATGGTTTTAGCTTACGTCATGGCTTTTGGAGTGCTACTCTAGGTTCTCTGGCTCTGACATTTATTAACTCTATTCTTTTAGCACTTGTGGCACCATTTACTTAGATAATAATTCATTATACAGCAGTCCTATATCTTTTGTGAATAACCAGATTTCCGATTTTATTGAAGAAGTCGGGAATATAATTTATTCAAGTCTAATCACTTGTTAACACAAAGAACAGCTATGACTGTGCAGTCAAATTTGACCTCAGATTTGCAAATATTTCATTTGAACCCATAACAGCTAAATTCAGAGTCATGTTCAGAATATTTAAAAATCCAAATTTATATGTCGTGTAAGTCGCTACAAATAGCATCGGTGGTAACCATTTGTACTTATTTCAGTAGAGAGATGATGATTCGGACATGAGCTTATAATCTACGACCATACAGTCGAGGCAAATTGCTTATGAAAGTCGCCTCTCTAGTTCCAAAAAACGCATTACGCCCAATTTTGATTTTGCTGTCTGTGCTTGTCTTTGTCGGCTTTATTGGTTATTTTCTCGAACTTTCCCTGCCGACAAAACCGCCCAAACTAGGCAATACTTATACCCCTTTTACCCAACCTACTCCCCAGGAAATCGGCTCCTATGATGTGTTGGGTTACACTGTTAACAAAGCCGAAGCAGATCAACTGTTGCAAACAGAGTCAGGGTCTGTAGAACTTACCCCTGAAAATGGGGCTATTCCCATCACTGAAAACTTAATTAACTTAGGCCGCGATGCCTTTTATCGAGAAACCTTTGGTAACGAATATTTCTTTACTGATATAGTAGGTGCCATTGATGGGCCGATTAACTTGCTAACTATGGGTAAGGCGATCGCTGCCCTTAAAGGTAAACCAACAAGAAATCTGCAAATCCCCCTTGACAAAGATGTCATCGTTGGCGGGCGTGAATTCAAAGCAGGCACCGTTCTCAATACAGGCTTGGACGTTCCCGCAGGTTCTCTATTGCCACTGGGAATGCAGGTTCACAAGCAAGGCGCGAAGTTACGAGTTGGTCTCACTTGTGCGGCGTGCCATGCCACTCTCGATCAAGAAACTGGACGCATCATCGAGGGGACACCCAACATTGATGTTGATACAGGTTTATTGCAAGCCTTTGCGACTAACTCCGCCGCGATGTTTCGTCAGACTGGAGTTAATCCGGCTACTATTGCTCCTGGTAAACATACTTACATTAATGCCTCTGGACAAAAAGCTATCCTGCCGGCTCCAAAAGCCTTGGAGGATGCGGTTGATGCCCAGTTGCTAGCTTGGTCGCCAGGTAACTTTGACTCAACCCCAGATAACAAAAACAATCCCTCTCAAATTCCTTCTTTCTACACCTTCGGTACTTGGCCTTATGGATGGAGTGGTTTTGCGCTTATGATAGACGCCCCCACTGGGGAAAGAAGCATACACTCAAGGCAAAAGATTTGCGATCGCTATATCCAATGTGGAACCGTTTCCAAGAAATCCGTCAGCATCTAGATCCTAATGGTATCTTCCTGACTCCATACTTACGTGAGCTTTTAGTAGACGAGTAAATATATAGGTTTTATGAAGGTATTAGGTAAGACTACATGGGCAATTCCTGGGGGACATATTCCCCTCCACAGCACTGGACATGAACCGGAATTTACTAGCCGAGACGAACTGTGCCTGCTCAACACCTCAGATCAAGAGGCAAACATCGAGATCACAATCTTCTATGTCGATAGAGAACCTGTAGGACCATACCGCCTTAAGGTGCAAGCGCGACGTGTCAGGCATATTCGCTTCAACGATTTAATCAACCCGGAAGCTATACTCCTAGATACGGACTATGCTAGCGTCATCGAGTCAGATGTCCCCATTGTTGTCCAGTTTAGCCGCCTCGATTCCAGTCGGGCAGAAAACTCATCCCTGATTACTATGGCATTTCCTGGATCATGAATGACCTTTCTATGGCTTTAGGGATTCTTTCTGCGATGATTACACCAGCAGTGCTGATCGCAGCTTGTAGCTCATTAATCCTCGCGACATCCCAAAGGTTGGGCCGTGTAATTGAAAGGACAAGAAAAATATCAGATCAATTCGAGAAACTTATGCATACTCAGGCAGACGGTGTGTATTTAGAGGAAGAGCGCAATGCGGTTTTCAATCAAATAGGTAGAGCAACGAGACGCGCACGGCTACTGCAACGAGTAATGGCTTGCCTTTATTTAACTCTCAGTGTCTTTGTGGCTACCAGTATTGTCCTTGGCATCATTGCTATTTTAGGTCAGCAGCAAGTTCAGAGGTACACATGGATACCTATTCTCTTAGGGATGATTGGGGCAGGATTGCTATTCTACGCTAGTGTACTTTTAATTGCTGAGTCACGTATCGCACTTACTGCTGTTAATGATGAAATGGATTTTGTTGTACGCCTAAGTCAGTATTATGCACCTAAGGAGTTATTAAAGCGTCGAAAGGGAGGGTTTAGAAAAAGGCTGTTTCGCAGTCCGAAGTTGTTTGAATAATTGAATCTGTAATCGTTTTGTTTGTCTTCTAATTCCAAAAAGTTAGTTTTTCTACCGCAATAGCATCAAACGATTACATAGCCGCTGCTGATCTCAATGGACACACCATCATAGAGGAGATCCATCATGAAGTACCTTCAATGTGCAATCTTGATCAACAAACCTGTCGATGCGTTCTTTGCCCTTTACAAGGACTTCCACAACTATCCCAAGTGGTCGAAGTACGGTAGATGAGGTCATTGAGCACGACGATCCCAACCCCAACCGCTTGACTTGGAAGGCATCTGCTGGGCCATTCCCGTTTGAACTTGAAACAGAGATTGTTGAGATGCACCCAAACGAACTAATTGTTTGGCGAGGTTGGCGCTCAAATTGGGAAGAGGAGGGGAATGTTCGTTTCACTACTATCGATGACACAACCCAAATCGAGGTCACGATACAAGCCCAAGGGTCTGATCGAGAAGCTTCTTGAGGTAACTGATTATGCTGTTCGCTTGAACAAAAGTGACCTCGAACACTTCAAAATGTTCGCTGAAGAAACGATTGAAGATATGTACGACACATTGTGACTCGTATTCAACGATAAAGAGCGATCGCGGTTCTTGTTGGTTTGAATGTGGAACCTTTGAATGGAGATAATGACACGCTCGTTAAAACAAAAACCACACTTTATGTTTGTAGCAGTGGTGCGATCGCCCTCTTAACATAAAGTTATAATAATAAATCATTCAAATGGTAGATGTTTTTATACATATATTTCTCTCCTAAGGAGATTACACTTAATTGATTGGCAAAGGCAGTTTAGAAGAAGGGGTGTTCGTTCCCAAATTTTGTTACAAGGAATGAAAGACCTATGACTGTCTGCGCTTAAGCTTTCCAAATTGCCTTGGAGAAGCTTTTCAAAGGAGTAGTATATATGAGTGATTTTTGTCCCATCAAGCGATTTGACCACCTAGAATTTTATATTGGGAATGCTAAACAGGCAGCACTCTTTTATTCTCAGTGTTTCGGATTTACTAACATAGCTTATCGGGGATTAGAAACGGGTAGCCGCGAAATAGCATCCTATGTGATGCAGCAAGGGAATATCCAGTTTGTTTTCAGCACAGGGTTGACTCCGGAGCATCCCATTTCCAAAAGTGTTCTTAAGCATGGCGACGGGATAGCTATTATTGCTCTAGAAGTACCAGATGCGGTTAGTGCCTATAAACAGACAACCAAACGAGGTGCCATAGGTGCTATTGCTCCCACTGAAGAAGAAGATGCTTATGGGATATTGCGTTACTCTGCTATTCACGCCTACGGTGACGTTTTAATTAAGTTCGTAGAACGGAGTGATTACACAGGTGTATTTGCTCCTCGTTTCCAGCCTCAAAGTAAGCCACATCTCAAGAGTAATGGTGTTGGACTAAATACTATTGACCACATAGTTGGTAACGTGGAACTAGGTGCAATGGAGCGATGGGCGCAGTTTTTTGCCAAAACAATGGGCTTTAGTCTTTTAGTACATTTTGACGATAAAACTATCTCTACAGAATACTCTGCCTTAATGTCGAAGGTGATGCAAGATGGCACAGGTAAAATTAAATTGCCAATTAACGAACCGGCTCAAGGCAAACATAAATCTCAAATAGAAGAGTATCTAGAACATAATTATGGCCCTGGTATTCAACATGTAGCACTCTCCACAGAGAACATTATTGAGACAGTTACTCGCATGAAGGCAGCAGGTGTTGAGTTTCTGAGCGCTCCACAAACATATTATGAAGACTTAGAGGAGCGAGTAGGAAAAATTGATGAACCTATAGACAAACTAGCAGAGTTAGGAATATTAGTAGATAGGGATCAAGATGGATATTTGCTTCAAATTTTCACCCAACCTATGCAGGATAGACCAACACTGTTCTTTGAAGTAATTGAGCGGCATGGAGCGCGGGGTTTTGGTGAAGGAAATTTCAAAGCTTTGTTTGAAGCTATTGAACGCGAACAGGCACGTCGGGGAAATCTTGTCACCGTTTAGAAACGGGGCGAAATTATGACTTATTACTATAAGTTGGGAAAAATTCCACACAAGCGGCACACTCAATTTCGACAACCCAACGACTCTCTATATCACGAAGAGTTAATCAGTATTCGCGGCTTTTCGGGTGTGCAATCTCTACTCTATCATCTACGTCCACCGACTCAGATTCAGAAGATTTTGCCAGAGCGATCGCTCTCACTTCCCTATGAAGAATCAGGAGCTTTACGCCCTTATCATCTGCGGACGGCAACTGTCCCGGTGGGCGGTGATGCGGTGGAAGCACGCGTTCCTTTGATGGTGAATGCAGATATCTGCATTAGTGTGGCTCGTCCCACGCAACCCATGCAGTATTGGTATCGGTTTGCTGATGGTGATG
Organism: Chlorogloeopsis sp. ULAP01; assembly: GCF_030381805.1. Classification (NCBI taxonomy): domain Bacteria; kingdom Bacillati; phylum Cyanobacteriota; class Cyanophyceae; order Nostocales; family Chlorogloeopsidaceae; genus Chlorogloeopsis; species Chlorogloeopsis sp. ULAP01. Next base: position 773,978 of record NZ_JAUDRH010000001.1, on the reverse strand, counting down.
AGGTAATTTTTGTCCATGAAGGCAGTGGTGTGTTGGAAAGTCAGTACGGCATTCTCCGTTATCAGCCAGGTGATTATGTAGTCATTCCTACAGGCGTGCTATGGCGAATTATTGCCGATCAAGGAATTGAGCAACGGATGCTCGTAATTGAAGCCTACGGACACATTGAGCCTCCAGGACGTTACCTGAATAATTACGGTCAATTCCTCGAACACTCTCCCTACTGCGAACGTGACATCCGCCCACCAGATCAACTCATTACCCACGACGAAAAAGGGGAGTTTGAGGTGCGAGTTAAAGCAAGAAACCAAATTACTAGTTATATTTATAACTATCACCCTTTAGATGTAGTGGGCTGGGATGGGCATCTTTGGCCTTTTGCGTTCAACATTGAGGATTTTGAACCAATTACAGGGCGTATTCACCAACCTCCAACCGTACATCAAACTTTTGAAGGGCCAGGATTTGTTTTGTGTTCCTTTGTACCACGTCTTTTTGATTACCATCCTCTATCAATTCCGGCTCCTTATAACCATTCCAATGTTGATTCAGATGAAGTCCTCTACTATGCTCAGGGAAACTTTATGTCGCGTAAAGGCATTGAGGTAGCATCAATTACCCTACATCCCAGAGGTATTCCCCATGGCCCCCATCCAGGAACCTATGAAGGGTCAATTGGTAAAGAACGAACTGATGAACTTGCAGTAATGATTGATACATTTAAACCGTTAATGCTGACGAAATACGCGCTGGCATTGGAAGACAAAGATTATCCCCACAGTTGGATTTCATCGTTAGAAGAACCGATTCATGGCGTATAGCCGTAAATATAATAAATAAGGTGTTAACTATGACTCAAGTTTTTATAAAAGTACCCAGTAGTTTAACAATTTCCTCACGTATAGAAGAACGTTTGTATCGAGGCGAACTCACTCAAGCTCAAGTTGAAGATTTCCGCGACTTTCTGGCTGAAGTTGAGCGTGAATTTTTGCAGCACAGAATTATTACTAACAATACTTACACTCGTTGGTTTCGTGAAGGTACAGCAACAGATGAACAGTTGCGATATTTCATTAAACAATTTTCGGTTTTCTCGAATCAATTTCTGATCGCTGCCTTATTGAAGGGTATCAACTCGCCCACTCTTCAGCAGTCACGAGCAAGCCGAGAGATTTTGTTAAACGAACTAGGGGTTATCTATCGCAAATCTGGACAAGCGATCGGCACTCGTATAGCCCAGACAGAAGAAGAAAAAGATAGAGAAGGCGATCCTGAACTGGTTAGCACTGAAGGCACGGTAGATGGTGGTATCTGTCGTTTCCGGGCAGCCCATTTTGAATGGTTGCTGGGTGTGGCTGAAGGGCTGGGGCTATACTATGAAGATATCGGCAAGCGCAAGCACGGTAGTTCCACGACTTTGCACTTTTGTGATGAATTGATTCGCCTTTACGGTAGTGACGATTCCAATATAGCTGAGGGTGCTAGCTTTGCTGTCGAGAATTGGGCTGCGGCAGGCTTTTGGCAAGAATTAGAGGATGGATTAACAGAAATTAAAAAGACGCGGCATCCCCAGTTGCATTTAGCATTCTTCAGCTGGCACAACCGTGTTGAAGGGCAGCACGCCGGACATACACTCTTAGAGTTGGAAGAAGTTTATTTCCAGCCAAGCTTTGATCGAGCTAAGTTCATTCAAGGAGGACGAGAGATTTTGGATGCGATCGCTGTGTTTTGGGATGGATTGAATAATGACAGGGAGACGGGGGGACGCAAAGATTAATATCTAAAATGAAGAACAGCCATAGGATTCCTTGTGCGTTAGCGTACAGCTTACCTTTAGGTATCGTCCTATACACGAAAAGTTAAGTCTTTGGGCGATCGCAATCAATGCGCTCTCTAAATTATATAAATTATTGGTGTTAGCAGAACTTAACGAAGTTATTGCTTGCAGCAAATCCTGATATGTTTTGGCTTCGAGCTACCATCACAACATACCAATTATGGGTGTTTAATTGAGCAGGATCAGGTTTATGCCGCGATTCAGAAGTCGCTGACAATAATTACCCAAGCAATACTCAAATACCTATCATCGATTATGTTAGCCCCCAAGGATTGGCAACCAAACCTGTACATCAGCCATACTGGTGATGATAAAAACAGATGATCTTCCCTTGCTAATTGAGAAGTAGTATCATTAGTGTTAAAATTAGCAAGCACAAGCTATGACGAGCACACTCACAATACACGAGGAAGAGGAACTTTGGGATGAGTCAGCACAAAATACTCTCCAACCTGCATTTATAGAGCCATTTGAATTTTACGTGGAAACGCCTCGTTATTTGGGAAGTGGCTATCAGAAACACATCAAATTACATCCCGAACTGCAACTGAGTATCGTTGACTGTGAATTGCGCGACGATTTTGTCATTAAGTATCCCACAGCAAGCCATCCCTTGCAATTTGGTGTATTCCTACCAGAAGAACGTACTTTTATTTCAGGGGGTGGCATTCAACGGAAGAATCAGGTCAGGTATTTTCAATCTCTGCGGTTGTTGGGGATTGACATTCATATGTCTCCTGACTTGTTAACTACCTTTTTCCCTGGTGAAGATAGAGAGATTCTCCCAGAATTAAAATTATTAGCAAAGGGAGATGATTGGCAAACACTGGTTTATCCAGAAATGACTCCCGCAGTACGATTTTTGACACAACAAATATTGAATTGTCCCTACCAAGGAATTACAAAACGAATTTACTTACAAGCAAAGGTATTAGAACTCATCGCTTTACAAATATCTCCTTTGCTAGCGGGTGGTGATTTTTACCAACCATTAAAATCTGATACCATTGCTCGGATTCATCATGCCAAACAAATTATTCTATGTCGTTTAGAAAATCCCCCTTCACTGATAGAATTAGCTGGGATGGTTGGGGTGAGCGACAGGACTCTACGCCGAGGATTCCGAGAATTATTTGGCACGACTGTCCATAGTTATCTTACCGAGAAGCGGATGGAAAAAGCCGAGCAATTTTTGCGCGGAACTAATATGACAGTTGCCGAAGTTGCAAATTTAGTCGGTTATACTCATTTGGGTCACTTTGCCGCAGCCTTTAAGAAAAAGTATGGTATGACACCAAGAGAATGTTTGTTAGGCAAAAAGTCCGTTTCGGGACTATAGACCTGTTACTAATTAACGAAAATCTGCAATTTGAGACTATTCTCTGTTCTGGCTGGTAGCTAAAAGTTAAAACCAGTTTCGTCAGAAGTGTTGAAAAATAACTGGCTCAGATGCAAAAGTTCTGGTGAGTCCGTTTCGGGATAGACTCAACTGGTTATATTACTCTACACTTTGGTTTATTGCAATTAAGAAATATACGCAATAAGTAGCATTGTTTCATGGTGTAGGGAGTGATATGAAAGGTTGGCGTTCTACTTCTGGTAGTCAGTGTTGTGTGCGTTATCTCAATATTTATCTAGGGCTGATAGTGACTGTAGTCGGGAGTTTCAGCAGTGTACTGGCTGAAGTTGAACAGGTATTAGCATCACAAAATGAGCAACAGACAGTTGTCCCGAAAATCAAAACAATCAGCGAAGCTGATTTCCCCGCTACTAGCGTTAAAGATTTAGTTTCGCAATCACCACCTCACCCCCCTGTTTCCCCCCTTAGCAAGGAGGGAGTTGTTGTACTAATTACTGGAGTTAAGGCAAATCCCACCGAAAAAGGTGTGGAGATTATTTTACAGACAAGCCAAGGAGAACAACTACAAGTTACAAATCGCAGTGAAGGTAATAATTTTATTGCAGATATGCCTAATGCTCAGTTACGTTTACCAAATGGGGATGCTTTCACATTCAGTTCAGAGAAACCCATCGAGGGAATTACTCAAATAACAGTTGCGAATATTGACGCGAATACCGTGCGGGTAACTGTGGCTGGTGAGAAGGCTTTGCCTGCGGTTGAGTTATTTGATGATGATATTGGGTTGATTTTTGCTGTTGCATCTACAGCCACATCTGCACAGAACCCCACCCCGCCTGCGTCACCCCTCCCCTTACCAAGGGGAGGGGAAGGGGAGGGGTCAGAACAACCCGCAGCGCAGCAGGACGATCCAATTGAGTTGGTGGTGACGGGGGAACAAGATGGGTATCGCGTAGAAGAGACCTCAGTGGGAACAAGAACCGATACACCATTGCGGGATATTCCCCAATCGATTCAAATTGTACCGCAACAGGTGATTCAAGATACCCAAGCGCGGAGTATTACCGAAGCTTTAGAAAATGTTCCTGGAGTCGTCGCCCAGGGAGCAGGAAGTACGGGAACTCGCGATTACTTCACAATTCGCGGATTTGAGGCTTATGGCTCTCTAGTCAACGGGCTACCAGATCCGCAGATTACTTCCGATGGGATATTTTTCAATGTCGAACAGTTAGAAGTATTGAAGGGTCCTGCCTCTGTTTTGTACGGCGATACGGGATTGACCAGTATTGGGGGAACCATCAACTATGTGACTAAAAAGCCTCTTTCCGAACCATTTTTTGAAATTAGTACAACTGCTGGGAATTACGGCTTTTTGCAAAGTTCGCTGGACTTATCTGGCCCATTAAATACTGATAAAACCGCACTTTACCGCTTGATTGCTGGTTTTCGCTATAACGATAGCATCACTGATTTTAATTCGGCTGGGACTTTGGCAATTGCACCGAGTTTAAGCTTGCAACTAGGAGAAAAGACAAGCTTATTGGTGGAAGGTGATGTGAATCGGGTAGAACGGAATGGTCAGCAACCCGGCCCGCAACCTGTGTTGGGTACGCTGCTACCAAACCCCAATGGCAAGATTTCCCGTAGCTTTAACCCGATCGGACCTGTTCCTAATAATGTCACCTATAATGGTCGGGTTGGGTATCGCCTCGAACACCAATTTAATGAAAATTTGAAGTTGCGTAATGCTTTTCGATACGTGTTTGCTCAGGATGACGATAGCAATATCGATTTTTTCCCAACTGATCTGGAAGCAGATAACCGCACTTTGAATCGAGAGGGTAGCATCGGCGAGCAGTACTATAATTACTATCTCTTAGATACAAATTTACTCAGTAAGTTCACAACCGGTACTATCGAGCATCAACTTTTGGCAGGATTTAGTTTGAGCCGCAATACAACTGATCTCAGCTATGAGTTTGGGATACCAGCTGCACCCGTGGATATTTTTGATCCAGTGTACGACCAAACTTTGGTTACTGGCGATCGCACCTTCTCTAGGTTTACCACTAGAGACACTCTGGGAATTTATCTGCAAGACCAAATTTCCCTGTCGCAGAACTTTAAACTCTTGCTGGGTGGACGTTTTGACACCTTTAGCGAACGTGCAACTAATCGACTAACCAATATAGACAGCAGCCAGTCAGATACAGCCTTTAGTCCACGGGTGGGAATTGTTTATCAACCGATACAACCAATTTCGCTGTATGCAAGCTATTCGCGTTCTTTTACTCCGAGTATTGGAACAGCAGCAAGTGGAGAAACATTCCAACCAGAACGGGGTACTCAATATGAGATTGGGGTAAAAGCAGACTTGAGTGAGCGATTATCTGCAACTTTAGCGTTTTATGACTTAACTCGCTCCAATGTGACGACCCCCGACCCAATTAATCCTAATTTTTCCGTACAAACAGGTAAACAAAGAAGTCGTGGCATTGAATTTGATATCAGTGGTGAAATTTTGCCTGGTTGGAACATCATTGCTGGCTATGCTTACACCGATGCCAGAGTTACAGAAGATAACTCAATTCCCGTTGGTAATAGACTGTTTAATGCTCCTGAACATACGGTTAACCTGTGGACAACTTACCGGATACAAACTGGTTCCTTAAAAGGGCTGGGGTTTGGCTTAGGGCTATACTATTTAGGAGATCGCCCTTTAGATAATGCCAATACTGTTAACCTACCAAGTTTTTTCAGAACAGATGCAGCAATTTTTTACGAGCAAGAGCAATTCCGCGCCGCCCTAAACTTCCGTAATATTTTTGACATTGAAAACTATGTTAGTAGATATGGCTCAAGTGATTTTGTGCAGATAGGGACTCCATTCACGATTCAAGGTTCTTTATCATGGCGATTCTAAACATATACACTGCATGATTATCAGATCAAGACGCATTTGGGTATATCTCCTCCTTGCAGCCAGCTTGACTGTACTGGTGATTTTTTACCAAGGCAACAACAGTTTACCCAAGGCTGAAACCATTACTATCGAACAGAATTGTCGTATGGTTCAGCACGCCATGGGTGTCACCTGTGTACCTGATCACCCTCAACGGGTGGTGACGTTATCCACTATGGATTTAGCGAATGCCCTAGCGTTGGGCATTAAACCCATCGCTACTGCCAATGACTTTAGAACAGCCACAGGCGAGTTCCCTCCTTATTTGTCTTCCCATGCTCAGGGAATACCAACTCTGGGCAATTCTGGCCAACCGAATTTGGAGAAAATCCTGTATCTGAAACCAGACCTGATTTTTAGCTGGTGGGGTAGCCCTCCTAAATCAATCAATCCTTTGGTAAGCAAAATCGCCCCAACAGTTGCCTACAGTTGGTGGGAATCAAGCTGGAAAGAAATTTTTAATTCCACGGCTCAACTGTTAGGCAAAGAGCAAGCTGCCCAAGTTGCTTGGCAACATTACCAAACTAAAATTCAAGACTTGAAAACTGCACTAGGTAATCGTTATCAAGATAAAAAAATATCCTTTATCTACTTTTACTTTGGTCGAATAGGCACAAATGTCAACAATTCTTTTGCCGGATCAATTTTAAAGGATGCAGGTTTACAACGCCCGCCAGACCAGGATAGAGTCATTGAACCTTATGGTTATACAGAGTTTTCTCTAGAAGAAATCAATCAGGCCGATGGCGATGTTCTCTTTGTTGCTAGTTTTACCGATGATGATCAAAAAGTTGTGGAGAATTTGCAACGCAATCCGCTTTGGCAAACGTTAAAAGCCGTGCAACAAAAGCAGGTCTACTTTGTCAGTGGGGTGACGTGGATATGGGGTTCAGATATGATTGGCGCTGAGGCAGTGATTGATGATCTGCGGAAATACCTCGTGGAAGTACCAGACAGGAAACAGGGATAATTGCTTGATTAATGTGGTAGTGCAATGTGCGATCGCAATGTAATATACTTTAATTCAAATTCGTGGCGAGTCAGGCGATCGCTCCTGACTAAATTAATGATTTAATTTGCCTGTAGTCAGTCGAGTAAATCAGCCATGCTGGTAAAATCAAGCAACGCTACTCTACGAACCGCAACATTTCAAGACTACAAATTTTCGATAAATTCTTCATCTGAAACACCAGCTTGATTCAAAATACTTTTGAGCGTTCCAATTGCGATCGCTTTTTTGTGCAAAGATACAACACATCCAATTTCGCTGGTTTGCCCATTTTCATCGATGATCTGTTTTTTTAAATCACATGACTGCCACGTTGCCTAACTTGATAGAATCCTAGCTGTTCCAAAGCACGAATCACCTCAGAACCATTAATTCTGGGTAGTCTAGACAAATGCTACCTCAAATGTAGTAAATAAACGAGGAGTAGTTTTCGGCAGAGGAAATTCTTCTAAGTATAGTCCTGTAGCTTCTTTAAGGTTGATAATTGCCTCTTCAATTGTTTCACCCTGACTTGCTGTACCCACTTCCGGACACTCAGCAACGTATACATCATATCCCCAATAAACAATAGCTGTGAATGCACGACTCATATATGTTTGAGCCTACGCTACTTCAATCTATATCCTATTACAAACCAGATTTTAGTGCGTTATTGTCGTTTACCTGGATCAGAGATGTTATTCATCTCTCAAGCATTAGCGATTGTTTTAAGTATTTAAACGATCGCGCTAAAATCTAATTGTCAGCGGTCTAAATTGTGTAATTTACTTGCAGCCAGTTGAGTAAATCTGCGTTCGGCTCAACCGTTAGAGTGAAAATTTTGTTGTTTATACAAAATATACGATACGGGCAATGCATTATTACAATCTTTGAGTTCAAACTAAATGCACGATCATACTAACCCGAACCTCATATCCTAAAACAGGCAAAGGGCATGACCAAGCAAATATCACCTAAACAACTTCTAAACTGTGGCTTGGAAGCAAACATAGCCACTGCCATACTACCGCAGGTCAATCAATGGCTTGCCTCCCTTCCTGCTGTTGAGTGTTGGCAGCATTTGGTTCAATATATTCTCAAGCCCAGCCATCCTTTTGCACTCCACGAACTCCTCTATAAAACTACCTTCTGTGATTGGGATATCAGCCAAGGGCAACCTCCAGCCTGGTTTCCTTCTCAGAAGCAAATTCAAGCGACTAATATCGCCGCATTGATGAAAGAGCTAAAGCTGGATTCCTACGCAGAACTTCACGCTTGGTCTGCACAACACCGGGCTGAGTTTTGGGAGATGATGATTAAACGGCTAGGTATCTGCTTGCAAAAGCCATACACTCAAATTATTGACTTATCGCAGGGTGTGGAGTTGCCCCAATGGCTAGTAGGTGCGCGTCTCAATATAGCCGAGAGTTGTTTTCAAGCACCTGCCGACAACCCCGCGATTATATTTCAGCCAGAGGGCGGTTTCCTTACAACTTGGACTTATGGAGAACTCCAGGCTTTAACCAATCGAGTTGCTAATGGATTGGTTGAGGCTGGCTTTGCTCCTGGGGATGCGATCGCTATTGCTATGCCAATGACTGCTGAATCGGTGGCGATATATTTGGGAATTGTTAAAGCGGGTTGTGTCGTAGTCTCGATCGCTGATAGTTTTGCTGCTGATGAAATTGCGACACGCTTGCGTATATCTAAGGCAAAAGCAATTTTTACCCAGGATTATATTCGGCGTGGTGGGAAACAGTTACCTCTGTATGCAAAAATCATCGCAGCTAATGCACCGAGAGCGATTTTGGCAGAAACTGACACGGGGGAAGAGGACAGGGGGACAAGGGAACGCGGGGACGCGGGGAATGTTTTGGATAGATTCTCTACGTATTTAAAACTGCGTCTTGGTGATTTAACTTGGGATAAATTTCTTAGTTCCAATGATAAATTTGATGCCTTCCCTGCTCATCCAACTGCTTACACTAATGTCTTATTTTCTTCAGGTACCACGGCAGAACCAAAAGCGATTCCTTGGACGCAGACAACCCCAATTAAGTGCGCTAGTGACGGGCATTTACACCATGACATCCATCCACAAGATGTGGTAGCTTGGCCAACTAACTTGGGATGGATGATGGGGCCGTGGTTAATTTATGCCAGTTTAGTAAATAAGGCAACTATTGCCCTTTATGACGGTGCGCCTACAGAACGGGGATTTGGTGAGTTTATCCAGGATGCGTGTGTCACTATGCTGGGCTTAGTTCCCAGTTTAGTCAGTAATTGGAAAACCACTGCCTGTATGCAAGGATTTGATTGGAGTGCTATTAAAGCATTTAGTTCGACGGGTGAGTGTTCCAATCCGCAAGATATGCTGTTTTTGATGTCTTTAGCTGGCTATAAACCGATTGTGGAATACTGTGGTGGAACAGAAATCGGTGGGGCTTATATCACGGGTACAGTAGTGCAACCTGCTATTCCCTCAACTTTTACCACACCTGCTCTAGGTTTAGATTTTGTGATTCTCGATGAGGAAGGGCATCTTGCGGATAAAGGTGAGGCGTTTATCGTTCCTCCTTCAATTGGACTTTCTACTAAACTGTTAAACAAGGATCATCATCAAGTTTACTTTGCTAGTGCTCCCTCTTTAGGGCAGGCACTACGTAGCCACGGCGATCAAATAGAGCGATCGCCCAACGGCTACTACCACGCTCTCGGTCGTGTTGACGATACCATGAACTTAAGTGGTATCAAGGTTAGCTCGACGGAGATTGAGCAAATTCTCAATACTGTAGAGGGAATTTGCGAAACTGCTGCGATCGCTATTTCTCCTTCTGAAGGCGGGCCAAGTCTACTAATAATTTATGCAGTGGTTGAGTCTAATGTAAAGGCTGACAAAGAAGCACTTAAAGCTTCCTTGCAAACGGCAATTAAGCAACGCCTCAATCCGTTGTTTAAGATTCATGATGTTGTCATAGTCGAGTCTTTGCCTCGAACTGCCTCCAATAAAGTAATGCGTCGTGTGTTACGCGATCGCTACAAAGTTGCAGTTACCAAGAAATAAAAGACATACTCATAAGAAGTAAGGCAGCTATGCAGGAGGCAGAAGGAAAGAAAACAGGGCATTGCTGAATAGTAAGTATGAAATTAAGAAACGCAGTAAATTAAAAATTTTACTCTCTGCGTTTACCCTACTCTGCGGGTTCTCCTGTGGAGTACGGGAAGCCGCTACCTTTGGAAGCCCTACCTATGGAAGTCGCTAGCTAACGCAACGCCTTACGGCGAACCCGTCTACCGGGCGTCTAATGCGTCTGGTGCGTAAGATAAAAATCATCCCCGGATTCAGCAACACCGAAAACAGAAATCTTTCTTTCATTCATTGCGGGAGCGTAAAACGCGCCCCTTGGGAACTCATATCATACGCATCTATATTCATCGTTCTCCTCCAATTCTCAGCTTTATATTTCAGGAGGAATAAATAATGACAAGTATCGAACTAAAAAAAGAAAATATAAATCTCCTTCAGCTTGAAGATTACGATGTGAGCCGGGAATGTGGTTTTTTACCAACCCATTCTCCTGCCAATGTTCAATTGCCGGAGGTGTTTCGGCAAGTGCAACAAGCAGTTACCTTACTACCCAAGTGGTTGACTACTGGCAAGATTCGTCAAGTTGTAGAGAAACTCCCGCAAGTGAATGTGGAGCAAGAAAATTTAGACGAGATGCAGCTACGTCGGCTCATGCAGGTGTACTCTTATCTAACCCATGCTTACGTTTGGGGTGAAGCTAAACCTGTAAAAGTGCTGCCACGCAATATTGCCGTACCTTTTTATAAAGTTTCTCAAAAAATAGGTAGACTTCCAGTATTATCTTATGCTTCCTATGCCTTAGACAACTGGGTGCGAATTAACGAAACTGAACCGATCACAATTGGCAATATCATCATTGCGCAAAACTTTTTTGGTGGATTGGATGAAGACTGGTTTATTCTCATTCACATCGATATTGAAGCGAAAGCTGCACCTGCACTCTGTGCGATTCCTGCTCTTTTAGAGGCAATTGCTCAGGCTGATATTAACAAAGCGATCGCTGCTTTAGAAAACATCAAGAACGCATGGACAAACATCAACACCACCATGAACCGAATGCCAGAAGGTTGCGATCCTTACATTTACTACAATCGAGTACGTCCTTACATTCATGGCTGGAAAAATAACTCTGCACTACCAGAAGGACTTATATACGAAGGCGTAGAAAAATGGGGTGAAAAACCTCAGCAGTTTCGTGGCGAGACGGGCGCACAAAGCAGTATTGTACCGACTATGGATGCTCTATTCAATATTTCCCACCAACACGATCCATTGTGGGAATTCTTAATGGAAATGCGGAATTATATGCCACTAAAACATCGTACTTTTATCGAAGTAGTGGAAGGGCGCTCAACACTGCGTGATTTTGTTAAAAATTATATGGATAAAGTACCAAAGCTTAGAGATTTATATAATGATTGCGTATCTCTCATAGAACAATTCCGTACCCAACACCTAGAATTTGCTAACCGCTACATCCATCAACAAACTGCAAAATCTAGCAATGATACCAAAATAGGCACCGGAGGCACACCATTCATGCGATATTTGCAAAAACATCGCGATGAAAGCCGACGACATCTTTTGGAATAAAAGTTTGAGTATGGAAGTTGTTGGCTGGTTACATTCTACGACATATCTTTTATGCGATCGCACCCTGAAATTGCTCTTTGAAATAGCCGTTGCTGATATAGTCATACCAATTTGAAAAAAGAATGCGACAAATAGACATTGTAGAGACATGCCATGGCACGTCTCTACATCAGGATGTGTTGCAAACGTTTTTTGCATCGGTATCAACTAGCTAAATCTCAGTTTGTATAACCAAATAATGGATTTTGCAAGATTTATTAAAATTGTGTAAATAACATTTATAAGTTTATATATTTCCAGTAAGATTATGACTTCTTGAGATTATTTTTGATGCATTTACTTGAAAAACAATGGATAAGCATCAACATCGTTCATATTGGCGTGCCAATACGGCTTTAATTCGCAATCTTTTAATAATCTGGGCATTAGTTTCCCTCGTCTTTAGTATTTTGCTAGTACAACCCTTGAACACAATACGTTTTTTTGGCGTACCTTTAGGCTTTTGGATAGCGCAACAGGGGTCAATTTTGATATTTGTAGGGCTAATTTTCATCTATGCCTTTCAAATGGATAAGTTAGATCGCAAATATAATCACAAGAAGTGAGGAAAGGTTGTGTCAGTTGAACTTTGGACGATTTTAATAGTTGGATTATCTTTTTTAATTTACCTTTACATAGGCTGGCAATCGCGAGTCAAAGATAGTGAAGGTTTTTTTGTCGCAGAACGGGGAGTACCCTCAATCGCCAACGGTGCCGCTACAGCAGCTGACTGGATGTCTGCCGCCTCATTTATTTCCATGGCGGGGCTGATTTCTTTTATGGGCTATGATGGCTCAATTTACCTGATGGGTTGGACTGGTGGCTATGTGCTGCTGGCATTACTGCTCGCTCCTTACTTACGCAAGTTTGGTAAGTACACTGTTCCAGACTTTGTTGGCGATCGCTACTACTCCAATCTCGCACGCTTGGTAGCTGTAATTGCCGCCATTTTTGTTTCTCTAACTTATGTAGCCGGGCAAATGCGGGGAGTGGGCATTGTTTTTAGCCGCTTTCTGCAAGTTGATATTAATACCGGCGTAGTCATCGGTATGGTAATTGTTGGCTTTTTTGCAGTCTTGGGTGGTATGAAAGGTATCACCTGGACGCAGGTAGCGCAGTACTGCATCTTGATTATTGCTTACTTGATTCCGGCGATCGCCCTTGCTTTCTTACTGACAGGCAACCCCTTTCCTCAACTGGCATTTACCTTTAGTGACATCGCTGATAAGCTCAATCAAATCCAAGTTGACTTGGGATTTCAGGAGTATACCCAAGCCTTTGTCAACAAACCAATGATTGACGTGCTATTCATCACCCTAGCACTGATGGTAGGCACTGCTGGTTTACCTCATGTTATTGTGCGCTTTTACACAGTACCTAGTGTACGTTCTGCTCGTTTTTCGGCTGGTTGGGCGCTATTATTCATTGCAATTTTATATACAACTGCTCCTGCCCTTTCCATGTTTGCCCGGTACAACCTAATTACTTCGCTGCATAATCAAACGATAGAGGAAGTACGGCAGCTAGATTGGGCAAACAAGTGGGAAAAGACAAAACTGTTAGCATTTGAAGACAAAAACGGTGATGGGCGTTTGCAGCTAACTCCCAACAAAGACACTAACGAAATAACGATTGACCGAGATATCATCGTTCTTGCTACCCCAGAAATAGCTAAACTTGCTCCTTGGGTTATTGCCTTGGTGGCTGCTGGTGGCTTGGCTGCGGCTTTATCTACGGCATCGGGATTGTTACTGGTAATATCTAGTTCCATCGCCCACGATGTCTACTATCGCATTGTCGATCCGCAAGCATCTGAGCAAAAACGGGTGTTTGTTGGGCGCATGATGGTTGGTTTATCGTTAGTTGCGGCTGGGTACTTTGGTGTGAATCCGCCAGGGTTTGTAGGTGAAGTGGTAGCTTTTGCCTTCGGTTTAGCTGCTTCTAGCTTCTTTCCAGCAATTTTCCTCGGTATTTTTGACAAGCGCACCAACTCCACTGGAGCGATCGCCGGGATGTTGACGGGTTTAATTTTCACAACCATTTACATTATTGGCGTCAAGTTTGCAGGTATGCCAGCTTGGTTCTTTGGAGTCTCAGCAGAAGGCATTGGCACGCTGGGGGCGATTATTAATTTCATTGTCACTTGGGTTGTTTCGCGCCTGAGCGCACCACCACCATTAGAAATTCAGGCATTGGTGGAAGATTTACGCTCCCCTGATATCGAAGATAAACAAGCTGTAGCGACATTAGAAAACTGATACTACAAGTAGAGACGTGCCTGGCACGTCTATATTTTTATGATGATAACGACTACAGATGGACACAGATAGACACAGATAAATTATCCGTGTGCATCTGTGTTTATCGGTGGTCGATTTTTAAAACATAATTTTTGCTAAATTTTCTACTTTTGCAAGCTACGCGGATCAAGCGCATCTCGAAGCCCATCACCGAGTAAGTTAAATGCCAGCACTGTTAGGATAATAACTAAGGCTGGTGGCCAGATTAACCAAGGTTGCAATACCAAGATTGAAGCATTAGTTGCTAGTGATAACATATTGCCCCAAGATGGATCTGGTTGTTGAATTCCTAATCCAATCAGACTAAGTACTGCTTCTGCACCAATAAAACCAGGAACAGCAAGGGTTGCAGAGATAATTATGTAGGTAGCAGTTTGCGGTAGGATATGGCGAATAATGATATATAGTGGCTTGCCACCCATTGCTTGTGCTGCTTGTACAAATTCTCGCTCTTTGATAGATAGTACCTGTCCACGGATGACTCGTGCTAACCCAGCCCAGCTAATAAACGATGTAATCAACACAATTAGCACAAAGCGTTGAGTACTCGAAAGTCCTGGTGGTAAAACAGCGCCCAAAGTTACCAAAAGATAAATACTGGGAAAAGTCATTAGTACTTCAGCCAGACGCATGGTGATACTGTCAACCCAGCCTCCAAAATAGCCAGAAATTCCACCAACAATCATCCCCAAGGGAAAAGTTAAGGCAACTCCGATAATTCCAATAAATAAACTAATCCTACCACCGTGTAATAAACGACTGAACTGATCGCGTCCTTGATCGTCAGTACCTAAAATATTGATTTTTGTTTGATTTGTAGTGCCAAACAAATGCCAATTTAAGGGAATGCCAGGGATGATAGTTACCTCATCCCACTGTGGTGGCAGTGGTAAACTTAATTGAAACAGACGATATTCAGCACCTTCAACAAATAACCGGACTGGAGAGGGCTTGCTTTTATCTACAATTAGTTCGCGATCGCCTGTTTCTAAATTTGTATCTCCTTGAATTGTCGGATAAACATGAGGGCCAATAAACTGCCCAGATTCTGAAAACCAATGAATTTTGGTGGGTGGCAGTAGCGAACCATTTGGTTGCGAGGCATAAGGATCGTAAGGAGCAACGAAATCAGCTGCAATTACTGCCGCATAGAATACTATTAGTAAAATTGCTCCAAATCGTGCCAAAGGATTTTTCTTTAGTCTTTGCCACCAATTCATAGTTGTTATTTTTCCTTTGTCGTCTGTCCTAAATCAATAATTCATGACTACCATATTAAGCCTGTAGTTGCTCAACTAAATACAACTTGTCTTCTTGAGGCATTTCATGTTCGACAACAAACACATTTGAGTAAAGATTAGCAATAAATTGTTTTCCCTGTTGTGTCAAAGATAGATAACGCAATCCATCCTGGATATACGGATAAACTACATTCCAGTAGAATTTAGCATAGTTTTTGCGTAAATCAGCAGGAGTTTGATATCCTAAAACTTTATTCATTCCTGTTTCTTCAAACTCGTAGAACAAAGAAGTTATTTTCTTTAAATAGCGAGGATCGCTTAATTGCCCAATTAAGTCCGCAGCACGCACCAAGCCTGCATAGCTATCAGCACAGTGATGATCCTCGGCTGCTGGTACTGGGAAACGCGTCAATTCAATGTTGCTTTTAATGACTTCAGAATCTATCAGTTTATGCCCGCCAAAGCGTTCATTAATAAAAAGTTTTGCCCTATCCACATGATATGGTGTCAAACTAGCATCAGAAGCTCCTGGAGCCAAACGAATCATGATGCTATCTTTACCTGTAGCATATAATCCTTCTAACTCTCGGTCTTGGCGGCACACACCTTTAACGTAGCCGATATCATGACACACCAGGGAAATCATAAAATGCAACCAGTCTTCACTGGATACTCCTCCTTCCCGAATGTGTTTGCCACGTAACATTTCCTGTCCAACCAGGGTAACGAGAATCGAGTGTTCTACATTATGATATAAGGCGTCACTGTTGGCTATGTTTTCTAAAGCCATGTTGCCCGCCCAAGCAATAATATCTTGATAATCACTTTTAAAACAGCCGTAAGTACGGTAGTAGCCCTCTCGAATTTGCTTTACAAAAGCATCTATTAATATTTCCGTGGCATTAAACATATTGGTTTCTCAGTCGGACAAGCTTATATCAGAATTTACAAATACCTTGACGTCAAATTAAAGTTAAGCACAATTATTTTATAATTGTATTTATTTTAACATTGTCTTTTAAGTGTTGCTCAAATGCGATCGCGGCTGAGGAGCGCTTATTCATAGGTTCTACATCTAATTAGTTTTTCACATCCATGCTATTACCAGCTGCGATCTAAATCCAAAAATCCTGTGATTCAAACATCGTGCAGTTTTCTGCCTGATGTAAACCATATTTGAACAACAGCGATTGAAATCTTATATATAATAGTTGCTATCCTGGTTTTGGTTAATAACTGTTTGCGGGTGTAGTTCAGTGGTAGAACGTCAGCTTCCCAAGCTGAATGTCGTGGGTTCGAGTCCCATCACCCGCTTGAAAATGAACTACCCCTGGCTAGCAAAGATGGAGCCAGGGGTTTCTACATCCCCTGGACTAGCCTGAGACTTTTGACGTTTCTTCTGACCTAGTTGCTTCATGCTTCCCGCAACTTTACGGGTACGTGAAGTAGAGCTAGAGCCATCCACGTCTACGAGACTGGTTCCTAATCCCGGTAGTTGATTTGAGTACCAAAGAAGCATTACTTCTCCAGAAGCAATATCGTGCTGTTGAGTGTATTTACAATTACTGCAAATATGTACTCGCTGTAAGAGCGTTTTCTTTTCTTGATGCCCACATTTAGGACAAGTTTGAGATGGTTTAATTTTCTTGGTTGGCGCTTCTGAAAAAGTACCACAAACATCATCCAACTTGTATTTTAGGAATTGTCTAATCATCCCCATGCCAACATCAAGAATTGATTTATTTAGTCCAGCTTTTTGTGTTTTACGCTTCCCTTTTTTAGCTTTGGCACTGATTTTCTTTACTTCTAGTTGCTCAGTGACTACCGTGCTATTACCGCTAATTATTCGTGTAGTTACTTGATGAACCCAGTTCTGACGTGACTCCGCAACTTTTCGATATACTTTGCTAATCAACTTTTGAACTTTCTTCCATCTTCTAGAAGCTTTCTGCTTTTTCTTGTAGTTAGGTGAACGTTTACGACGCTTGCCTTTACTTAATTGCTTAATTTTCTGTTCTGCATTTCTCAAAAATCTAGGTGCGGGAATCAAACCATTTTCCTCACCATTAGTCCAGGCAATAGCATCATTGCATCCTAAATCAATAGCAACAATTCCATCACTAGTTTTACGATTATTTTTTAGCAAGTTATCGTCTAGATCCAAAACTATAGATGCGTACCACTTCCCATTACGGTAAACAATGTCTAAAGCTTTTGGGTGTCCCCATAATCTAGCTTTTCCACGCATCTGGATTTCACCAATTTTGGCTAATTCTAGATAACCGTTGTCACCAATACTATGACACTTCCAACCCGTAAAAGACGGATAACTCCATCCAGAATAACGACGAATTGATTTGAATTTTGGATATCCCGCTAAACCTTTGAAGAAACGCACAAACGCAAAGTCAACACGTTTTAGTGTTGCTTGTAATGATTGGGAATTTATTTGTTTGTACTCTGTCCATACTTCTTTGAATTCAGGCAAGCAATTGTCGGGTAAGGAGGCACACGTCGCCGTGTCCTCCTCCCCAGAGAACCGGACGTGACAGTTGCCCATCATCCGGCTCATGCATCCAGCCTCCTTTCCTTTTTGTGTAGCTGTAAGTGACATGCTTTATGAAGATGGACTAGGTTTTTAACCCCGTCATCCCCCCCCTCACTAATTTTTATTTTGTGATGGGTGTGCAAATCTTCTCCATTCAGTAGATGTTCGGCGCATATTGGGCATTTCCAGCCTTGATTCTCTGCCACTTTTCGTAGCTTCGTACCTTTAGACCAGTAACTTTTGCCGTATTTTGTTCGGCGTTTGTCCCAATACTCTTTCAGACTGGAGTCATCCGGTGATGCGTTTCCCTTGACTTTGACGTGTCTTTCAATGGGAATGTCAGCTATTGATATGACTGACATAGGTGTTAATTTCCCCCGTCTATCCTTAACAATGGCGGTAAACACCTTACTCCTGTTCCTATAAGGTTTGAAGTAGTTGCCCATAATCCACCAGAGTTTCTTCTTGGGGTGCTTCCGTGTTGACCATCTCCAGAGCATTTTCCATACCTGATAATCAATGTATGAAAACACCCTTTTGCTGGCTCCAAATCTGTAGTAGTTCGCAAAGCCTCTGAGTCTGGGGTTTAGGTATCTTACTACCATTTCTGGAGTTGTTTCTTTATTGGTTTTTAGCCATTGTCTTAACTCTCTAAGAAAGGCAAGAACCTTTTCTTTTTCGGGGAAAGTAAGGCATTTGCCATGTCTAATTACATGGAATCCTAAGAAATTAAAACCTTTTTCTGTTTTACAGATTTTGGTTTTGTTCTCATTGAGTTCTAGCCCTCTTTCTTTCAGCCATTCCCTGACTTTTGGAACTATTGCCTCGATTTCTTCTCGGCTTTGTGCCGTGATGATAAAGTCATCGGCATAGCGGATGTATCCATATCGCTTTCTTATTAGACTGGCTTTTCCGGTTCCTTTTGAACCAGGTTTCCGGTCATAGTACCTTTTTTCAGTAAACTGATTTAGGTATTCTTCCAATCCATTTAGGGCGATATTCGCAAGGAGCGGTGAAATTACGCCACCCTGCGGTGTTCCGCTTTCTGTTGCCTTGAAGATTTCGTTCTCTACATAACCTGCTTTCAGCCACTGTTTGATTAATTCTCTGCCTGGGGCTTTTCCGATGGCATTGAGTACGTATTTGTGACTGATGTTGTCAAATGCTCCCTTGATATCCGCGTCTAGTATCCATGTGTCTGCTGTTTTGTTGTTGCATCTTAGCCATACTTGGGCAATTGCATCATGACAGCTTCTGCCAGGTCTGAACCCAAAACTGTTGGGTTCAAAATGGGGTTCCCAGTACGGTTCCAGTGCATTTTTGACGATTGCCTGTGCTACCCTATTTTGGATGGTAGGAATTCCTAGCGGTCTCCTCTTTCCGTTTGACTTGGGTATATATACTCGCTTGGTTGGTTTTGCCTTCCAGGGCGTAAGTTTCCTCATCTTAATAGTGAGGTGTACCCTGTCTTTTGGGTCTAGAGCCACTTCATTATCTACCCCTGGGGTTTGTTTGCCCTGGTTTTCTTGAGTGACCCTTCGCACGGCAAGCAGCAGGTTGGAGTAGCTACGTAGCATGAGTTTCATTAGGCTTCTTACCTTTTTCCACTCACCTTGTTGGGAGGCACGGTAAATTCTTTGTCTTAGGTTTCTAACTCGCTTTTTGACTAGCTTCCAATTTATGTCCGCCCAGTCTCGTAGCAAGCCCTTCGCTCCGATGTCTTGATTGACCCTATCTTTCACGTTGGTTCGATTCCTTTACTTTGGAATTACCGCTGGACACCTGCCGGAAGTCTGCCACCTTTCGGTGTGGGGTATTTATCCCCTATCTAAGGCATTACCCCTAGCATTCGCTTTCTCCGGCATCCTTTACCCTCTGGATATTTCAGTCTTCCTTGCGGTTAACCTACTTTTGTGGTTCAAAAGAATCCATAGGGCTTACCGTGTTTCGTACATTTGACTTACAACCAATTTAGGTTCCGTCTATATCCCGGTGGGATTAAGTCCCCACGTTGTTATGCCAACAAACTCATAACAACCACCCACTTACCTTTTGGTTACTGCGTATCAATCAGTTTCGCAGTTTCTTTCGATAACGAGACTTGTGACGGTTCGCTTACGCTAACCTTCTTCGGTTTTCCCCTTGCACCCCATTATCAATCTGATTATGACTGGTGGCGCTTTTGTGCCTTGCATTCCATCAGTTTCATTACTTACTTCTGACGTAGGCGGGGTCAATGACCCTTTTACATGGGGACAGGGAGTAGGGATTCCCTGGGAGAATTTTATTCTCCGGTCACAGGACACGTGTCCTGATGTACGACTTTTCACGTCGCACCTGTTGTTCAAAGTATGAAACAGACTTTCCAAACTTTTTATAAGACGTAATTCTGTTATAGACTGCGGCATTGTAGAGATCCTTGTGCAGTCTCCGGTGATAGTGCAATATGCTATTCACTTGCTTGGTTGGATAGAGTCTGAAAGTAGCTCTACGCAAAGCCACATCTCATCACCTTTTTATCAGTTGTGTTTTGTGGTATCCTACCATTGTCTAGAATCAGTTGTCAACATGAAAACTAAGTTCAGGAAAGCTTCTCACGCTGTTTTTAGCATTCACTTACACGTCATCTTAGTAGCAAAATACCGCAAAGATGTTATTACTCAAGATATTCTTTCTAAATTGCAAGAAGTTCTTAGTCGTGTTTGTGAAAAGAGAAAATGTATGTTATTGGAGTTTAGTGGCGAAGAAAATCACGTTCATCTACTAATAGACTTTCATCCAGACAACAACATTTCGCAATTAGTGGGTTCCCTGAAATCAGCATCAAGTCGCATCATCAGGAAGGAATTTCAAGACTACCTAAAATCTTTCTATTGGAAAGCGAAAGATCCTAGCTTTTGGACAGATGCCTATTCTGTTGTTTCCGTTGGTGGCGCACCATTGGAAATTGTGAAAGAATATATACGAGCTCAAGAAAAACCCGCGCATTGATATTGTCAAAAGTTCAACTACCCCATTGCCTCTTTTACCTACGGTAAAAATCAACAATGGGGTGTTTCGCTTTTGACCCGCTTACATCCCCTCCCTGCTAAAAGCTGAGGAACGGGAATTACGCAGTTTTTGTTAAACGACACATAAAATGTGAAGTTTTTGATTTTCCGACATCTATTTTATGAAATTCATTTGAATTTATGATAGCTGTTGAATACTAGAGGAAATCAATAAAACCTTTGTCAATCAAAGGTTTCACAGTTTACAATTAGCAACATTAGTTTGTGAATGTACATTAAGGAAGGAGGGTACAGAAAACTTCCCCTCCAAACTAGAAAGACTGTCGTGAGGATTTGTCAAATGTAAATGATTTGCTAATCCTCAGCATTGCAAATAAGGGTAACAAGTTCCCACTTGCTGGGAAAACTAAATTGAATGGAAACCTAGCGAACTCCCGCAAAACCAGCTTGCTCGATCACTTGTTGTCCTTGATCGCTGAGTAAAAGATTAGCATAGGCTTCTCCTGCCTCCTGCTCTTTACCGTTGTTCTGTTTAATAATCACAAACAAGTTAGTAGTAATTGGATAGCTGCCATTTTTGATCGCTTCAGTATTAACTTGGTTGCGTTGACGCGGGCATTGCTCAGGTGTGACTAAAGGTTGGCGATAAGGAGAAACAAACTCATTAGGAGTATTGCCAAGTGGTAAAGGCTTGACGCTACATTGAGGCACTATGGCACGGGCAGAACCATAATATATTCCTCCAGGAGTTTGACTAACTTGGCGCAGGGCTTCTGTAGTAGAAGATACATAGTTAACATTAGAACCAAGCTCTTGTTTATTCACGTCTCCCTTAGTCGAGAATATTACTGGATCTGCATCTTCTGGATTTAAGGAAAAAGGAGTAATGGGTAAGTCTTGCCCACCTACCTGTTTCCAGTTAGTAATTTGTCCCAAATAAATTTGCTGCAACTGCTCAACTGTTAAACCCGGTACTTGCAGTGATGGGTTGACTGCCACTGCTATGCCATCAATTCCAACTTGGCGTTGCTCAAGCGTGAAACCTTGTTGTTTAGCTAAAGTATATTCTTCTTCTGTTAAAGGACGAGATAACTGGGCAAAGTCCAATTGTCCGTTAAGTAACATCCGAATGCCTGAACTAGAACTAGGAATGCCGTTAATAGGATTTACATAACGCAATTGTAATTCTGGGCGATCGCTTTGAATGAGAGAATCTACCAATTGACGGATAGAAGCCCAGGCTGTACTGCCACCATAGTTAAATGAACCAACTGGAACATTAGCAACACTGTTAAAGGTAGATCCAGAAATCAAGGCGGGATTTGAACTTTGCCCGGAGGAAGAGACAGCATTCTTTCGTACCAAAGTATATGGTCTTAAAAACCACCATAAAAGCCCACCGATGACCACAATAGTCATCACTTTACCTATGATCAAGCCTCGAAGTAAAAGTGTAGCTTCTTCGTTCATTACAAATTTTCTTCGATTTGTATTGTCCATGTGTCTGTTTTATCTGTACTGGTGATTCCGAGCTAAATCAAATGATTAAATGTTTAAAGATGCTATTTTTACGAATTGCTAAAAATTTTAACGAAAATGAATTACTAACACTTAATCATTAAACCAGATCATCAACTAATCAAACACCTATGGATAGAAGTCAAACTACGTAGAACTTTCTGACCTTGGTTCTATTGTTTTTTTAGTTCACTAATAGTATCGTCTGCAAGTGGACAATTTACTAAAAGCATTAATTTGTTACGAATTGGTTCCACAATTTTTTCTAGAAAACTCTTTGATTGATTCGGCTGATTTAGAACTATTGTACTTGTCTGAAGAAATATATAAAATAAAATAACCACCACCAGACTAGTAGTAGCGCCAAGGCTTACCCCAAGTAATAAGACAGATTTTTTATACGGCAGCAAAGAACTAAAATCAACATTTCTGCCTACTGGTACAGGTTGTAAAGTCGATGGTAACTCCCGAACAGCAAGGAGTGCTTGCAAAGCTTCTGCTGCTGACTGGTAACGTTGGCTCAAGCGCTGGCGAACCATTGTATCTAAAACATTGGCAAGAGCGTTACTTACTTGTGCTTTGTCACGCCAAATTACTTCTCCTGTGTGCGGATCTTTTGGCAGTTGATCGGCTCTTAAACCTGTTAGAGCTTGAATGCCAATCATTCCGACAGCATAAACATCGCTGCTAAGTTGCGGCTTTCCTTTAGATTGTTCGTTCGGCATATAGCCAGGAGTACCAATTGCAACATTGATATTGGCTTGTCCCTGCTCGTTCATACCCAGAGTACTCATTTTCTTAATACTGCCAAAATCAATCAGCACAATCTTGTTATCCCAATGCCGACGCATTAAATTTTGGGGTTTAATATCCCGATGAATGATATTGTGTTCGTGGACAAAGACTACTACTTCTAGGATGTCCCTTAACAGGTCAAAGACTGCTTCTTCGTTCAAACATTGAGATGGTAGGATTTCCTTAGTCAAATCATGACCATCAATAAATTCTTGAACTAAGTAGAAATCTCCATTTTCATCAAAATGGGCAAATAATCTAGGAATTTGGTCATGATTATTACCTAGCTGGTATAAAACTTCTGCTTCGCGAGCAAATAGGCTTTTGGCAATAGGTTCAAAATCAGCATTGAGGCTTTTCGGTTTGAAATGCTTAACTACACAATGGGGTAATCCTGGCAAATCCAAATCGATAGCCAAATAGGTATCGCCAGAACCTCCTCTCCCCAGGAGTTTGACGATTTTGTAACGATTGCGAAGCGTTTTCCCGATTTGAGGGAGAGGGTACTGGTTCATAGATTGCATTCTAAATGCTATTTGGCCTACCAGTTCAAGTACTGATAAATCTACTTACCACTTACTCCTTAAATTTGTGATGTTAACCACAGTGGTTTAGAGAGTTGATAGTGAGTGTAGAGTTAATTCTAAAGAAATTTACTTGATTGGCTCAGTCAATATTTTTCTAGACATCCTCAATATTATGAAATTTCTGTAATGATTTTAGTACCGTACAAATGTACCTTAAGCGTGGGACTTAAGTAAAATTAACAGCAACTAAGTAGGGGAATAGGGATTAGGGACTGGGGACTAGGAAAAGGAGGGGGGAAATCTTTCTCCGTCCCCGTGTCCTTTTTACCCAATTCCCGATACCCAGTACCTATTCTTTCGTTTCAACAACCAAGTTAGGCAATCCCTCTAATTTTTCTACGGGCGAAATTTCTTCTGTCAATGGCACAAAAATTTTTAAACTGGCTGGCAGGCATTTAATCTCCACAGGAGTTTTCCCCAAAATTTCACCATCAACGGCAACTTTTTGGACTGGATCGGTTGTAATTTTGAATCTTGTCGCCCGCAAATAACCAATATCATTTCTTTCTACAGCATTTCCTGTAGAAGCAGTCTGAAATAAATGAAAGGCAGCTGCGATCGCTGCGGCTTTAGTCGCAGGGGCTACGATTGTTAAATCTAGCAATCCATCATCTACAATAATTCCTGCTGGGCCTTGTGCTAACACGGAAGTTGGAGGAGCCGCATTAGCCACTGTTACTGCTGCTGCCGAGGTTTTAATTATCTTATCTTCTGTTTCAATTTCTACTTCAAAGGGCTGTAATTGTCGTAGTTGTTGCAATCCAGCGAGGATGTAGGCGATCGCACCAAAACGATTTTTTGCTTCCCGATCTGCCTTTTCTACGGTTTCAGCTTCAAACCCAATACCTGCTAGCAAAACCATCGGACTGCCGTTACATTCAGCCGCATCCACAGTTCGAGTCGTACCCTGCAAAATAGTTTGGCAAGCACCTGCTATTGTGTCAGGAATTCCTAAAGCTGCGGCAAAAGCATTTGCCGTTCCCCTAGAAATAATGCCGAAGGGAATATCTGTACCTACTACAGCACCAGCAGCAGCAGATAGAGTGCCGTCCCCCCCAGAAGCAATAATGGCATCTACCCTCCTTTGAACTGCGGCATATGCCAAATCATCAGCGCAAGTATCTTCTGTTGTCATTTGAATATCTAGATCAAATTCTGGCTCTAACATTGCCCGAATTTGTACCAAATCTTGCTCTGAGTCACTTTGCCCTGCTACTGGATTAAAGATAAGGCAGGCCGATCGTTTCATATGCGAAAGAAGTCTAGTTAGTAAAGGTTCCTACTTAATTATTAACGTATCTGTTGGTATTGGTACGAATAGTTTCTAGTCATGAGTAGGTGGATCATTATACCCACACTCAATTAATGCAAAATAACTAGTACTCTATCGCATTAATTTTGCGGGGTTGGGTAAATATTTGAAAGCTTAACTCTCACGTCTTCTGTGCGAAAGTGCCAATCCACAGAAACTTTATTTTTATTACGTCTTTAACCTCTTTAGTTTGTGTCCTTTGTAACCTTTTTGTCTTTGTGGTTCGTTACTTTCTTATCAACGCGACTCCAACTTAACTACTCGTTCTTCTAAAGTATTAACTTGTTGTTTCAATTCCACTACTAAAGTTGCTAGTCTATCAAACATTTTGTCTCGCTCTTGTGGCGACAGATTTCGCCCTGGAGATGTTTGGCGTGGAGTCAAGGTTGTGGTTGGAGAGGGAGAGCGGGGTTGCCCTCGTTGAGATTGCAACTGGTTTACTTGTGCCTCCAAACGACGAAAGTCTGCTTCCAAATTACTAAGGCGAGATTCTACTTGCTGTGATGCGGCAGGGTAAGAAAACAAACTTCCCCAGATAACGATTGCTGTCAAAACGCCGATTAATGCTAGCGCCTCTATTTTTCTCATTACTAACTCCTGCAACGAATCAAGAATTCAAGATTCTTAACTCATTACTCTGACAATTTTGAAAAAACCCTGGGGTGGAACAGCACGCACTTAGGCAAATAACTGCGTATTCCACCCTCAATCTAATTATCGGGTTGCAAATTTGCAAACAACCTCTGCCAATCGATAGAATTACTGCTATTTTCTCCCTCTTTCACTTCAAAGGTAACGTTACGTGCATCTGGTTCTCTTAGCGCTTGTACACAAATTTCTGCCACATCCTCACGACTGATTTTTCCTCTAATATTATCGCCTTGCTCAAAAATTAACTCTTTGCCTTCTGGCTCTTCTGTTAATGCACAAGGTCTAATAATTGTATACGGAATACCACTTGCTCTCAAACTGTCTTCACCCTTTAATTTCCATGTTAAAATTCCTCCTAATTGGTCATTTAATTTTACAGCTGGTGGTTCTTCATCTAGATTAATTCCCGGACGTCCAGGACGAGTTACACCTGCGGAACTAACAAGAACAAATTGCGGTACAGATGTGCCTCCATAGGCTTTAATTGACTCTATTTGGAGAGCAAAACCACCAGGTGAGAATCTTGGATTTAATGCCCCATTGTATTCAAACTTACTCAACATTAATTGGAAAGAAGAAATTTTACTGGCATCAATTGGTGGACAATCTTGTAAAGTTTTAGCCCGAAAAACAGGAATCAAATCAGCAAAGGGAATGCGAATATTCATCCAGGTATTTACATCGGTATCGAAAGAGTAGCTATAGCCAATACCATCCCATTTTTCGTCGGTACGCAAAAAGAATTTATAACGTTTTCCATCTCCTTTGAGGCGCAATTCTATACCTGTATATCCAGATAAATTAAAGGGTGGAGAAAAATTTTTAGTTCTTACAGAAGCAAATCCTCCAGAGTTGGCAGTGGAGACATTGCCAGCAAATAAAGCTGTACCTTCTACCAA
Source organism: Chlorogloeopsis sp. ULAP01 (assembly GCF_030381805.1). NCBI lineage: Bacteria > Bacillati > Cyanobacteriota > Cyanophyceae > Nostocales > Chlorogloeopsidaceae > Chlorogloeopsis > Chlorogloeopsis sp. ULAP01. Next base: position 747,249 of record NZ_JAUDRH010000001.1, on the reverse strand, counting down.
TTGGATATTACTTTCACTTACACCACCCATGACAACATCATCGACTGCACCCCAGATATTTTTTATTTCTGTAGATGGATTAGTAAAATCAAATAATACTTTTTCGTCTGTTTTTGGCAAATATTTCGCTGCCGCTTCTACCAAATTTTTCACACCTTGATATTCTACATTTTCTGGCGTGTCGCCAACTATTTCTGGTTGGTAAAATTTGACGCCTTGATAATATTTAGCCCGTTCTGGAGTATCTCCTTCCACGGGTTGCACGCGTACCGCCGTACAACAAACTACAGCTTGGATGTTAGCCATGACTAGGGGTGTCAAAGTTTCTGGCTTAGTGATATCTCCAACTACTAAGTCAATATTATCGCCAAGAATTGAGCGGGCTTTGTCGATATCACGGACAAGCGATCGCACTCGATAACCCCTCTCCAGCAGCCGTCGTACCACTCGCTTACCGACACCGCCCGTTGCACCCGCTACTAATATTACACCCACTTGCTTTGCTCCATCCGGTTTGTTTTGATCATCCTTGGCACTACCTTGGAATAACTCTTGTATCCACTTGAGGAAAGGTATAACCTCAAAGTAAGTAAGAGTTTGGATAAATCTGCCTAAGTCCCATTGTGAGCGATTTTTGTCAGTCATAATTGTATTTTTATCTGCTCCCTGTCCCCTGTCCCCTGTCCCCTTTTATTGTATATTTTTACTTCGCAAGCGGATACTTTCAAAAGTGTAATAAATAGCAGTTACAGCTAGGAGTATTAAATTAAATTGCGTCAATTCTTTGTTATACCATCTCTTTTGAAAGAGCAAAATCGAGCCAGAGATAAAAAACGCTGCTATTAACACAATATCTTGACGTCGAAACAGTTGAGGACGTGTAAAAGGTAAAGCACATAAACTAATTGCTGCAATTATTAAAATAATGCCAATTAAATTGAGTGGATTGTTAAACATATGTTTAATGGCTAATGTTTAATGGCTGATGGTTAATGGCTAATGGCGGTGAACGATTAACCATCAACAGTTAACTTTTTATTTTTTGATTTCACGTAAACGAATGCATTCTGCTGCCGAGAAAATACCTACTCCTGCTAGTAAAAATTGGCTAATTGGTATTTCTTGATTTCCAAAAGAGCGATATTCTTGAAATAAAAGTAGGATACCGCAAAGGCAAAATACTACAGCGAAAACAGCGTCATAATCCCGCGCTAGTCTTGGATAGGAAGAACGGAGAAAAAACAAACCCACTCCAAAAGCTGCAAGACCAATACCTAGTAAAATAATCCAGGTAGCTGCTTTAAAGAAAAATAATCCTGCCGCACCAACAAAAGGTAAAAATCTAGCTACGGACAGAGTTTGGTTAATCCAAGCTGGTGATGTAACTTGAGGTGAATTTGGGGAACTATCTGTAGCACTAGAAGGAGATAATGGCGAAGATTGGGAGTAAGTATTAACAAACTGCGGTACAGTTGATTGTGTATAGACATCAGGAGTAGATGGTTGCGTTGCTGGTAGGGGATAAAGCAATTGCTGGAGATCTTGCAATATTTCTGTGGCAGATTGATAGCGATCGCGCCAGTGATAGCGAACCATCTTCTGTACAATTGCTGCTAATCTAGGGGAAATCTGGACTTGATTTGGCCAGATAATTTCTCCAGTTTGAGGGTGTTCCTGCAATTGAGTTGGCAAAATTCCCGTCAAAGCTTGAATGGCAATCATCCCAACAGCATAAATATCACTGTTTGGGCGTGGTTTGCCTTGGGCTTGTTCTGCGCTCATATAACCAGGAGTACCAATCGCCACAGTAGCAGTCATTTGACTAGGAGATGCTGCTAGTTGGGAACGCATTTGTTTCACCGCACCAAAATCAATTAAAACCAATTTGCCGTCAGAGTCGCGTCTAATTAAATTATCGGGTTTGATATCACGATGAATTACACCGTAGCCGTGAACAAACTCCAAAACACCCAAAACATCTTGTAATATTTGGATAACTTGACTTTCTGCCCAAGATTGTCCTACTCGCATTTCCGCACTGAGCGGATGTCCAACAATTAACTCTTGCACTAAACAAAATTCTTCGCTTTCTTCAAAATAAGCCAAAAGACGGGGTATTTGGTCATGATTGCCTAGTTGTTCCAATATTTCCGCTTCACTATTAAACAAACGCCTGGCAGTTTGTAGATAGTAGGGATCGGAACTCGCGGGCTTCAATACCTTCAGAACACACTTGGGGTTGCCTGGGCGGCGGGTGTCTTCGGCGATATAAGTTTCACCAAATCCTCCAGCACTCAAGACTTGGATAACTTTGTAACGTCCGTCTAGTAGCTTTCCTAACATGGTGTGGCTGTGCAAGTGTTTCTATTAATCTTGCCACAGGATGATAAAACCTTTGCTAGTGTAAGTGTGCTAGTGTAATCTAAGTTTAGTTGTTAATTATTCATCGTAATTAACCATAAACCAGTACCCAGTCTCCATTATCAGCCTTAAACTTAATAGGCAAGTTGAACAACTAAAGGCTGGTAAACTATGCTTCAGTTTCAACCTCCAGGCTTTGGACATAAAGTCATCAACTCCTCACTTGGGTCGATAGTTTACTATACCCAAACAACAGAACCGTGGTGTATTGCTAAGACTGAAGATTTACCACCGCTTATTTTTCTTCACTGCTTTGGTGGTGGTTCCTCTGCGTATGAATGGTCAAAAGTATATCCTGCTTTTGCTAGTACACATCGCATCCTCGCGCCAGATTTAATTGGTTGGGGAGATTCTGCCCATCCGGTGCGAGACTATCAAATTAACGATTATTTGACAACGATCACAGAATTTATCAGACACACTTGTTCTCCACCAGTAACAGTACTAGCATCTTCCCTGACAGCAGCTTTTGTGATTCGTCTAGCTGTTGCCCAACCTTTTTTATTCAACGCGCTATATTTAGTCTGTCCTTCTGGTTTTGATGACTTTGGGCAAGGTGCAGGGCGCAGACTTCCCCTTCAAGTAATCAATACACCACTGCTAGATAATTTAATTTATGCCCTCGGTGCGGAGAATGAATTGGCAGTTAACAACTTTTTGCAAAGTTTTCTGTTTGCCAAACCTCAACGAGTTTCTCCAGAGATGGTAGAGGCTTACTTGTTCTCTGCTCAACAGCCGAATGCCAAGTTTGCGGCATTGGCATTTTTACAAGGTAATCTGTACTTTGATTTAAGCTTGTATATTCAACAACTTACTATACCTACAGTGATATTCTGGGGCGAGAAAGCACAATTTACCAATGTAAATTTGGGAAGACGATTGGCAAAGTTAAACCCAACTGTCATTCGAGATTTTCATGCGATCGCAGATACGGGAGTGCTACCACATTTAGAAATGCCAGAAGCTGTGATTGGTTTGTTACAACGCTATTTAGGAAGCGATCGCCAAGCAAGCGAAAACAATAAAGTTGAGTAATGATGAAATTATTGGCTAAATACCGCCCAAGCCAAAAACCTCTCGGTGTAATATAGCGCTAATTGATTGCTGACACCGTTGAAAACAGCATCAAAAGCGTGTTCTGCCCAAGGAATTTCTAAAAAAATTGCGGTGTTTCCAGATTTAAGTAAACTTTCATACATTTGTCTACCAAATCGTACTTGTACTAAATGGTCGCGACTACCGTAAATTAATAGAGTTGGAGGTACAGGACGCATCACATAATTTATTGGCGAAGCAATTTGATACTGATTGGGCAACTCTTGTGGTGAGCCACCAATAAATGTTTTTAAAACAGCACGAGTGTTAATAGGATCTGGAAAAGGCGGTTCATTATATCCTTCAGTTAAGTTAACAGGCCCATAATAGTTGACTACAGCTAGAATCGGAGGCGCATCTGGTTGGTATGCTGCTAACATTGCCAGGTGTGCGCCAGCAGAACGTCCTAACAATACCATGCGTTCTGGATCTGCTTCATATTCTGCGGCGTATTGCTGAATAAAATTGATAGCCGTAAGCACATCTTCTAACTGTGCTGGAAATCGATGTTCAGGTGCGTGTCGATAGTCAATGGCAAATACAGTATATCCACGAGCTGCCATATATTTATTAAACTCAGAATTAGCACGAGGATTACCACTTTGCCAAGCTCCGCCATACATTACTATGAGTGCTGGGTATTTACCCACCTTTGGAGGTTGGTAAATTTCCATTTTTAAAGGCACTCCCTGGGGAGTAGCAAAAAGAATATCTGATTTGTGGCGTGTTTTATGGAGTGGAATACCTCGAAAAGTATTAACTAACATAAAGGGATAAGGTTGCATATTTGCGCTAACTTGGGTGGGAACTTGCTTGAGATAATCTGCACCCAAGCCTTGTTCCATTGCTTTCGTCATCCGCATCTGAGTCACTGGGATACTTATTAGCACCCAGCTACAAATTAGTAACCCGATCACGCTGAAAATACAAGCTAAACGCTTTAATTGATGACGACGAATGTAGAAAAAAGCAAAAACTAGAGATACTAAATTTAAAATAAACAACCACGGGCTAACTTCTGGCGCTCCTACTCCTAGCGTCAGTAAAGACATATTAGGAGCAGGAATAATAATCCAAGCACTGAGAAATAGTCCTGAAACACTTAAGAATAATATGAGAAATGATAGAAATATCTTAGGCTTAGAAAACATAAATATTTGATAATAAAACAGCAGATGCACGCAAATAAATCTTCTGTATGCATCAATACTTGCCAAGAAATTTATTTCTTGCCTCAAAGCTAAAGTTAGTTTTAACTGACTGAAAATATTACCTAGTCAGTTAAAACTGACTTAAACTATAAGCCTGGTACTTCAGTACCAGGCATTTTAGGGGCAAGGTACAAGATATGAATTTATACATTATCCCTTGCAGATTTTATTATTTTACCGGACATGATATCCAAATCTAACGATAGAATTTCCGAACTTTATATAAAACCCTCATTCCTTATGGAAGCGTTGAAGTAAATTTCGTGCTGTTTGTAGCAATAAAGATTCTATTTGTTCCGCTCGTTGCCGTTCCTGTTCAGCCCGTTGTTGTTCTTGATCAGCTCGTTGCCGTTCTTTTTCGGCTCTTTGCCCTTCCCTATATGCAATTTCATCTGTTGTAGGCAGCAATTCTCCTTTTAATGTTGCCCAGCGCAACCAAGTTGCATGAATACCTTTGTAGTTTCCTTCCCACAACTGCAATGCCAACCTTAAACAGCTACTAATTAATTGATTATCTTCATTTAATACCAAAGGTTGATAAAGTCCACCACTGAGAGAAAAACCAGCCCAATCATCAGGATTAAAAGGATCAAACCAAAAATATTCTGTGACGCGGAGTTGGTTTTGATAAATCAGCTTTTTCTCACTCTTATCTATTGAGGCAGTATTCTCAGATAATAATTCAATCACTACATCTGGTGCTTTGCCTTCTTCCCATACTACCCAACTGCGACGTTCTCCTTTGGGTACTCCTAAAACTGCAAAAAAGTCTGGCCCTTTAAAATTAAGACTATGCATCATAGGATCTCTAAGATGGACAGCTTTGTCAATTTGTATATGTTCTTTTTCTGGCTTGGCGTAAGGCAGTAATGGGCGCGAGGGCATCTCTGTGGTAGTAACTGCCATTTTGTGCCGCACTTGCGCCATGCTGTAGTAAACATACATATTGCCACCTACAAACCCATCGTCTCTTTTTTGCAGCCAAGGCATCAAGACATCAATCAGCAAATCCATTTGCAATCTATGCCGTTGGCTTTCCATATGCTTACCATCATCGTAGGGGAGTTCTGCCTGGGTTGGGGGTAATGGTATATACGGTGCAGTTGGGGTATTTTCTAACATGGCTGTTTACCTGTTGCCGCGCCCTAACAGACATTTATTTATATTAGTTGAGAATAAGCACGCTAGAAATACGTGCTTGCGCTCATCATAATGTGAAAATATTTTAAACGGTAGTCTTTTGTTCCTGTTTTATAACTTTCACAGCAAACAATTTAGGAAATAAAAGCCCAGAACGTTTTTTGTAATCATCAAACTCAGGGTAGCGAGATAGAGATTTGTCTTTTTTGAGCATATTGGGAATAAAAACTGTACTGATAAAGACTCCAAGAATCATAAATGGCAGCCAGTGTTGAGTTAGCATTGCAAAAGCGGTATAAATATTTCTCCCAGATAATTTGTGTTGCGACAACGAGCAAAGAATCCTTCGGTAATCAGTCCTGATTGATACTTGAGAGTGTAGTATTTTTGAGTATCACTAGCAAAGTGCAAAAAAACACCAAGAATATTTAAGGAAATGGCTGCTGCCACTAGTGGCAATGGTGGAATGTTGCCGCTACTAATGAGAATAAAAGGTGCGATCCAATATAAGTTAACTAGAGCAAATATCAAAATGCCTTGCAAAATAGAAACTTTTTGCTCCCACTGTTTGTCTGGAAACAGGATATCTTTGAGCAGCCACAAAAAACCGTAAGTACCGTGAAGCGCTAAATACACCCAAGGGCCAAGAGTGAAGTTCTGGTAGACTAACATCAATCCAAGTATGAAGAAGAAAGTTAGCCCTTTGCTGAGATTAATAGCGTGTTTTGCTTTCATGAATTGAATCTGGAAGATGGTTTAAGGTTGGCTTAATTTTCACTAACTATTAGTGTAAAAAGCTAGAGGCACAGATCTCCGACTTTTCAAAAAATTCGGGGATCTTGGTTTTCAGTGCCTTGATATTGCAAGCATCCTGCAACAGCATTCAACTACAAGAGTGCGATCGCATATATGTACGCAAACTAAAAATCACACTTAATAGAACATGAGCGCGATCACACAAAGTTTTTCCAAGCACAGCGACTGATTACCTTGATAACATAAAAAAAGTTCACCCGCACTCTCAAACTATGACGACTATTACACTGCAATTGTCGCCGGAATTAGAGCAAAAACTACGCGCAAGTATTGCACGCCGAGATGCTGAAAGTATTCGACAGCTACTGGCTGATGCTTTTGCACCAACAGTAGCAGCATTGCTAGAACAAACACCTATTCAATTCAACGATGGGGAAGTAGAGGATGAAGATAAGTTGGAAGCAAGTATAGATAAGTTGTTAAATGAATCAAATTTAGCAACACTTTCAGATTATGCAGTAAGTCGTGAAGGTATTTATGAGGATCATCCCTAGCTGTAATATACCTCGTGGACACAAACTTTTTGCTGCGTTTTGTGGATCGCAAAAGTTCACTCAACCCAGTGACACGAAATGTCAGAAAAAAACTCAGAGCAAATGGGGATAAATTGACTATTACACCTCAAAACTGCATAGAATTTTGGAATGTAGCTACAAGACCAGCAGTAAAAAACGGATTTGGATTAACACCAACGTATGCAAATCGGCTATTGCAGTTAATCGAGCGTCTGTTTCCATTGTTGCCTGATACGCCTGTAATTTATCCAGAGTGGCGTCGGCTTGTTGTTAAGTACAGTGTGTCAGGGGTACAAGTGCATGATGCCCGCCTTGTTGCTAGCATGAAAGTCAATAGTGTAACGCATATTTTGACATTTAATACAATTGATTTCACTCGCTATGTCGCTGAAGGAATTATGGCAGTTGATCCGTCAACAGTATAAATTTGCTTTCCCAAAGTTCAGATGAGTGCGATCGCACTTTCCCAAAGACTGCTAGTGAAAGAAAATGAAATGCGATCGCTTATTTTTAACTATTGAAAATACTACGCGGTTTGACCTCTCTCAGTAGATCTCTCTTCTGTACCAGCTTTCAAACGGCTGGCTGTACTTCTGCGGACACGTTCGCTTTTACGCACACCACCCGCCATCTCATATTCGCGGCTATCTTTACCATACTTAAAAGCAACCCCAATCAACATCTTGTCCATCAGTTCACCTAAGTTTTTTTCCAACTCCTTAATTTCTGTTTTGGAAGAGTTGATTACGGCTAGAGCAGTATTATAAGCATCAATTTTGCTACGTAACTGTTCCATTAGTTGTGTCATATTTTGGAGATTGCGACTATCCCCAAAATCTATACTTGAATCAATTGCTTTTAGTCCAGAGGATCTTAATTGAGCTTTTTCTAAAATCCGGGATGTGCGTTTGGGACGAGTCATAAATATAGTCCTTGCAGAGGGTTCTAGAGCTAGCTTGTCCTACTGAATGTAAATTCTAAATCGGCAAAATTCACAAATAATTATATTTTCTTTGTTAAGATTTTAATAAATCTCAGTAATTTATCTTAAGTCTTTTGTTATAAATTTATCAGTGTAACTAGAGTTAAGCATTCAAGTAAATTCATCAAATTATCGCGATCTAACGACACGAGTTAGGGATCTAACGACACAGATTAGGGATCTAACGACACGAGTTAGGGATCTAACGACACGGGTTAGGGAGCTAACGACACGAGTTAGGGATCTAACGACAGCTTGTTGGGGAATAGCGATCGCACTCAGGTTAGTCCCAAGCTAGCAAGTATCATCGATAAAATGGTGCGGCATAACGGCAATCAGCATTACCAACCAGCAGAAGAAGCAAAGAATATAATAAGTATTTAGAACTCGCGCAAACCATGATTAATTCATGTGCAATTAAGGTTCAATAACACTATGCAAATAATAGAAAAGCAATATTTTACTCCACAAGAATACCTAGAATTAGAGGAAAAAGCTAACTTTAAAAGTGAATATATTGACGGAAAAATTATTCCAATGGCTGGTGGAACTGCAAATCATAATCGCATCGCTGGCAATTTTTATGCTATTTTGAATTTTGCCTTTAGACAACAAAATTATGAAGTATTTAACAGCGATATGCGACTGTGGATATCTGAACGACGGATTTATACATACCCAGATATTATCGTTGTAGCAGGTAAAATAGAATTTTTTGACAATCGTAAAGACACAATTCTAAATCCTAAAATAATTGTTGAATTCTTATCAAAATCGACCGAAATTATGACAGAGAGGGTAAATTTAAAGCATATCGCACCATCTCATCTTTTGAAGAATATTTATTAATTGAGCAAAATAAAGTTTATATAGAACATTATTCTAAAACTGCTAATAAGCGATGGTCATTGCCAGAATATGATGAGGAAGATGAATTAATTAATTTGGTTTCTATTCCATTAGAAATTAAGTTACAAGATTTATATAACAAAGTCCAGTTTGGTGTTGAGGAAGAAGAATTAGATAATTTACAGTAGGAGCGTGTATTGATTATGGTAAATGCGATCGCCTATTTGATTTTGAGCTTATTGGGTGCGATCGTTCTTCTCTAATCTCAAATACTTAACGACAGAGACTGATTACCTTGATAACATGGAAAAAACAGTTCACCCGAACTAACAAGGTTATGAACAGCATCAATATTTCCTTGTCTGAGTCGATGAAAGCCTTTGTTGAGGAGCAAGTTGCAAAAGGTGGTTACGGCTCAGTTAGCGAATACCTGCAAGAGTTAATCAGTCAGGATCAAAAACGCAAAGCTCAAGAATACGTAGAGGAACTTTTAATTGAAGGGCTTGAGAGTGGAGAAGCAATTGAAGTTAGCGACGAATGGTGGGAGCAAAAACGCACAAACCTAATCGACAAGCTGCACCAGGGGAAATAATGACAAAGCGGATAGTCATCACACCCAAAGCAAGCTTAGATATCGATGAGCATTTTGATTATGTAGCTAAAAATAACCCCGACGCTGCACTTTGATTTTTTGACTCTGTAAAAGAAACTTTTGCACAGTTAGCAAGAATGCCTGGGATGGGTAGCCAGTATTCCTCAGAGAATCTTCATTTACAAGGTTTACGTAAATGGGCTGTCAAGGGATTTAAAAGGTATTTAATTTTTTACCGTGAGCAAGGTGAAAGTATTGAAGTTTTACGGGTTCTCTATGCAAGCCAGGATATCGAAAGGATTTTAGAACAGGAATGATTCGCCGATTTGATTTTGAGAAAATTAGGGTGCGATCGCTTTTTAAGCCTACAGGCTGTAAGCCTGAGGTTACACGTACAAAGCCCACCTGCGTGGGCTGAAATTCTTAGAGGCTGCCTCCGCAGCCTTTGTTCGTATAGCCGCACCCTTCTAGGGTGTCGGATTTTGTGCCTAAATCAACCTATCGAACTCACGTTAAATCAATTTTGAGTTTTGCAACTCTTGCAAATTTACCTGAATTTTTGTGTCAACTAATATATTGCTATTATCAACAGGCAAGCGATCGCCACTTACCCAAGCTTCTTGAGGTTGAAACTGATAAATTCTGCGGGGTGAATCATCTAAATAATCTGCTACTGTTCGATTAACTTGTCTTCTTGCTCGATTTACAAGCAGCTTCATCACCTTTTGTGTATCCTCTCGCTTTAACTCAGATGCAGTTCCATACAAATACAATCCTTCTGGTGTACCTTCTGAAACGCTCGAATTAAAAATAGCGATCGCTACTCTGCCATTTCTATATATGTTCTGCGAATGCTTAGATACTATTGCCGAACTCCAATAGAGATTCCACTCGTCATCATAGGCAAAAAACAAAGGCGTTACCCAAGGAGAAACATCTATGCCACAAGTAGATAAAGTGCAATAAATATTATTTGTTATGATGCGAGATGCTTTGGCTATGACTTCTGGATTTTTAGAATCGATTGTGTTAACCCATCCGTTTGTAGGGCTTGCAGGTTCCATCATCTTGACTCGGTTCATATAACTAAAATGCGCTTTTTAGATCCCCGGCTTCTGGTGAGAAGTCGGGGATCTGTGTTTTGAGTGGAGCTGCTTTGAAGAAACAGCAATCGCTGTCATATAGAATAATTCAAAAGCGATCGCACTATCTCAAATAAAGACACTGAAGAAAACAAGTGCGATCGCCTATTCAGTATTAGAGAGAATCTTCAATTAGCTTGCGTTTACTGCCAAATGTAGAGAAGAACAAACAAAATAATCCAGATCACATCAACAAAGTGCCAGAATAAGGAGGTGGCATTTACTCCAAAGTGTCCAGAATCGTAGTTACCTGGAATGAAAGAACGTACAAGAATAATTAGCTGCAATAGAATGCCAGTGAGAACGTGCAAACCGTGGAAGCCAGTGAGTAGATAAAACATCCCGCCGAAAGCGCCAGAAGTTAAGCTAAATTCCAGGCTATTCCATTCAACTGCTTGTCCAAACAAAAAGTAACTTCCCATTGCCATAGTCGCCAACAGATACAGGCGAAAACCCCACAAATTATGGCGTTGGAGAGCGCGTTCTGCAAAGTAGATCAAAAAGCTACTGGCAACGAGAACTGCTGTATTAATTGCAGGTGCTACAACTTCTAGTCCTTCAACACCAGGTGGCAACCAATTGGGAGTTGTGGTTTTGTAGACAATGTATCCTGCAAAAAAGCTGAGGAAAATTACACTTTCAGACAGCAAGAACACGATGAAGCCAAACATTTTGTTGCCTTCTTCGTCGTGGCTATGCTCTACCTGATGTAGCTGCAAATCCTCTGAAATCATATAACTGTCCATAGGAGTTTAGGGGTATAAGGGTGTAGGGGTGTAGGAAGAGCTAGGCACTCTCATTGGACTTGAAGTAAAACAAATTAGAACCAATGAAAGAGCCATCAATGCAGTCCTATAAAGATTTGAAGGTTTGGCAAGAGGCAATGAATCTTGCTGAATGTTGTTACAGAGCAACAAAACCATTTCCCAAAGAAGAAACTTACGGAATGGTTGCACAAATTCGGCGAGCTGCGGCATCAATTCCAGCTAATATTGCTGAAGGTTACGGGCGAAGAACGCGTGGCGAGTACATTCAATTTTTGTACATTGCGCAAGGTTCTCTAAAAGAGTTAGAAACACATTTGTTTTTGTCTATTCGTGTTGAACTAGCTTCATCGCAATCTATTAGTCCTGTTGTAAATCAATGCGAATCAGTTGGTAGGCTCTTATTACTCTTGATTCGTTCATTAGAAAAATAGGAGTGTAAAAGGGTAAGTGTGTGAGGGTGCAGGGATAAGAGTCTAAGAACAATCCTCCTACACCCCTATAACCCTATACCCCTACACCCCTAGACTCTGTCAGTGGTTCGGATTTCCCATAACCATAAGGTTCGCTGACAACGACGGGAATTTCTTCAAAGTTCTCTACCGGAGGTGGTGAAGAGACTTCCCATTCTAATCCAATTGCTTGCCAAGGATTATCTGGTGCTTTCTCACCAATCGTCCAAGCGCCAATCATATTGAGAATAAAGGGCAATGTGGACATTCCCAACAAGAATGCACCAATACTAGCAACGATATTCCAGAATTCATATCCTGCGTCTGGTGCATAAGAAGCGACTCTACGCAGCATACCCTGCAATCCTAATGGATGCATGGGGAAGAAGTTGAGGTTTGTACCAATAAATGTTAACCAGAAGTGGAGTTTGCCCAAGCCTTCGTAGTACATCCTTCCAGTCATTTTCGGGAACCAATGGTAGATGGCGGCATACATCCCCATCGTCACGGTGCCGTAAAGGACGTAGTGAAAGTGACCAACTACAAAGTAAGTATTGTTAACGTGAACATCGACAGGTACGGAAGAAAGCATTATGCCTACGATACCAGCGAAGACAAATAATACCAATCCACCCAGGGCAAACAGCATGGGTGTAGTTAAGCGCATTCTACCGCCCCAAATCGTCGCCACCCAAGCAAAGACTTTAATCCCAGTTGGCACGGATACTAACATTGTTGTCAACATGAAAATCATCCGCATCCAGCCAGGAGTACCGCTAACGTACATATGGTGTACCCAAACGATCGCACTGACTACGGCAATTAAGAGTGACGATACGGCAACTACTTTATAACCGAATAGGGGTTTGCGGGCATAAACTGGGAATATTTCCGAGAAAATGCCAAAAATGGGCAGAATGATCACATAAACGGCAGGGTGGGAGTAGAACCAGAAGTAATGCTGGAACATGACTGGATTGCCGCCGTTGGCTGGATCGAAAAAGCCAGTGCCAACTGTGAGATCGAGCAGCAGCATCACCGCACCTGCTGTCAGTGCGGGCAGTCCGAAAAGTTGGATAATCTGAGCGCTAAATACTGCCCAAACAAACAGGGGCATCCGAAAAAAGCTCATGCCCGGTGCGCGCATCTTGACAATGGTAGTGACAAAGTTTACTGCCCCCATAATCGAAGAGACACCGGAAATTGCCACTGCTAACAGCCAAATAACTTGTCCGTTAATCAAGTTACCTGTGGGGTTTTGCAGACTGACAGGCGGATAAGACCACCAGCCAGCTTGTGCCGGGCCGCCAGGTACAAAAAAGCTTGCCATTAAAAGAATTCCCACTACAGGCACCATCCAAAAGGCGGCGGCGTTGAGGCGGGGAAAAGCCATGTCGCGTGCGCCAATCATTAGTGGTACGAGGTAATTAGCAAGACCAACCAATGACGGGAATGTCCACAGGAACAGCATGACTGTGCCGTGCATAGTGAACATACCATTATAGACGGTGCGATCGACTAGATCTGATTCAGGGGTCATTAATTCTCCCCGAATCACCATTGCAAAGATGCCACCGACAAGAAAGAATATGAACGAAGTCACTAGGTACTGAATGCCAATGACTTTGTGATCGGTGCTAAAGCTAAAGTATCGCTTCCAATTGTCTGGAATATCGTGATGAGATTGCTCATTGGCGATACCGATGCTTTCGATAGAAATGTTCGTCATCGCTTTGTTTCCTTTTAACCAGGATAATTAACCACAGGAGGTTCTGCTGGGGCAACCGTCGCCCAGCCTGTTGAAAATGATTGATTGACTACTTGGGCATACTCAGAAGCAGCTTGATTGGATGCAGGAGATGGTTTGTGAGTTGCAGCTTTGGCAAGCCATTGGTGATAATCTTCTGGTGATTCAACCACTACATCCGCCTGCATGGTTGCAAAGTATGTACCGCTATATTGGGAATCTGTGAGTCGATATTTGCCAGAGCGGATAGGAGTGAATTCAAAGTTGATAGTTTCGTTGGGAACTATGTCTTGCTTGAGTCGAAAGGCAGGAACGTAGAAGCCGTGCAGAACATCTGCTGATTGCAGTGCCAAACGTACTCTGTGATCTGCGGGTAGGTGCAGTTCAGTACTGGTGACATTTTTTTCTGGATAATGGAAAACCCAAGCCCATTGTTTAGCAAGGACGTCAATTTGTTCAATAGCCTCTGAGTTTGACGCGATTTGAGAAGATGCGGAGAAACTTTTATTTACATTCCCCGTGTCTCCACCTCCCCATGTCCCCGCGTCCTCTTCATTCCCCGCGTCCCCGCGTCCCCGTGTCCCCTTGTCCTCTTCATTCCCCGCGTCCCCGCGTCCCCGTGTCCCCTTGTCCTCTACTGGTGCCGCATAAGCTGATTCCATTCCCATCGGCATATGCAAGTGCATTAGATGATTTGGCCCTTGAATTCCCATTTGTTCGTAGATTTGGTAGCTGTAACCGGCAATCCAAAACACGAGTAGAATAGGGATTGCTGTCCAGACAACTTCTAGTGTCACATTCCCTTCGATGGGAGGGCCATCGCAAATCTCGCCCTTTTTCGCCCGATGGAAGATAATAGAATACATTAGCGTTCCGGTGACTCCCAAAAAAATGAATGCACCTAGAGTTACCAAGAAGCTAAACAAGTCATCAACTAGTCGAGATTCAGCCGCAGCTTCTGGAGGTAGCCAAGAGTAAGCCTGCTTCCCGATCCAGAGACTAGTCGTAACGAGCGCGATCGCACTCGTAATCAATGTCAAAATCTTTAATAATTTCTGGATTTTCATAGCAACAAATTCAGTTATCAATTACCAGTTATCAGTTGTTAACTGTTAACTGTTTTGGGTTACTTCAACATTGCATTCAAGTCTTTGCCTACTCGCAGCAATTGATCGGCTGTGTTGTGTACACCAAACTCAGCAGCTAGTTGCGCTCCGAGTGTGCCGTGAACGTACATCACAGCCATGATTGCCACTCCCACAAATAGATAGCTCATCTGCACTTGTCTATCTTCGTGTTTGCGCCAAAGGAAGCGTTGGAATCCACGCCAGACTGTCATACCGACAATCAGCGCTAAGAGTAAAACACCACCCACACCATGCCAGAGCATTGTTTCCATTGCCTGCATTCCCCAGGCGCTCTTAACATCTAGTGGTGCTTCTGCCAGCATGATTTCGTAAAAGCCTGCCCCAACTGTAAAAAAGGTGATAATGGCTGAAGCGAGCATATTGTACCAGCCAACATCAAAGAAGTTAGCACGTTCAACTGGAATTGCTAAAAACTTGAATACCCATTTCTCCAAGGGGAAAAATACACCGACAATATCAAAGAAAATCCCGATAATGAACAGTCCTAAGGTGAGATGAACTAAGTTGGGATGAATAGGAAGAGAGTAAGGCAATCCATTTGTGCCTAATTGCACTTTTAATTGCTCAATCAGTTCGGAGTTCATCGCAAAATACCATCCTTTACTGCTTCAACAACTGGTACTGTATGCAATCCATACACCCAAACAAGTTGATCGCCCAGATATACTTGCATACCAACGATGACAGCTAAAACTAACCCCATTCCCAAATATCCGATCGGTAATTTGTAGGGGTTACGTAGGCGAATCACATAACGCCAAGCTGTAATGGCAGCAATTATTCCTGAAAGTGACCAGCCAATCAATGTATGCATACTCAGTACTGATTTTGCTAGCGCATAAGGTTTTGCCAATCCAGCTTCAAATTGTCCAAAAATGATAGCGACGAAAATAGCGATCGTAGCGAGAAACATATTCCACCAACTCACCTCAAAAAGACGGTGATTGCTAGTAAAATAGCCAATTACATCGCAAATAAAAGCAAACAAGACCATCGCAATTACGAAGTGGACAATGATGGGATGAATCGTATCTGGATATGGTAAATTGTGGTCATTCAGACGCGTAAAAAACTCAAGCATAGAATTCTCCTAAGCATATTTACGTGCATCATATAAGCTAAATTTCAAAGATTTACATCCAATACAAGCAACGCATAACCGATATCTATATCTAAATATCTGTGTAGCGGAATTCGGTTAACCTAAAATCAACTGGTTGTAGCCTTGGATGAATTTGGATTCTCCTTACCAGGTTGAACCCGGTAACGAGGGTAGTTTTCTACATTAATTTTAACAATTCACACATTTTTATAATATTCTTTAATAAAAGTAAAAAATGTATTGTTTAACCAAAATGATAAATACTAAATGTGAAGAATAAACTATAATTTGAAGAATGTAACTATAGTCACTTTTTATTACTAGTATTTTGTATTTACAAATACAATATATTTTGAAAAATGTAGGCAATAAAACAGTTTAAATAGAAAAATCAATATATTAACTTACTGCAATGCATTAAACTAATATTGTTATTTTGGTCTTGGTTTTTATTTCAAAAATTTTTCGATAGGATACTAATATAACCTATATTTTCTGCTTAGACATTTAAATCATGTAAAATTCCTATTTCTCAATAAAGTAGGAAGGAATCAGAATCATTTACCAATTATGTATGCTGATTTCTTGGTTCTGCGTTATATTTAATTGATAATAAATGTAATGCGATCGCTAAAAATATCTAGTATCTAGTTGCCACCAATAAATGCTGACTATTATTGGTTGTGGTAATCTTAACCGCAGTGACGATGCTATAGGTGTAATTATTGCTCAACGCCTACAGCAATATCTTGCCGAACATCCTCATTCCCACGTGCAAGTATATGACTGTGGTACTGCGGGTATGGAAGTAATGTTTCGAGCAAGAGGTAGCAAACAGTTAATAATTATTGATGCAAGTGCAACAGGTTCCGAAGCAGGTGCGGTATTTAAAGTTCCTGGAAAAGAACTAGAAGCACTGCCGGAACCCAGTTATAATTTGCATGATTTTCGTTGGGATCATGCTTTAGCCGCAGGTAGGAAAATCTTTGCAAATGACTTTCCTCAAGAGGTAATAGTTTACCTAATTGAAGCAGCAAATCTTGATTTTGGTTGGGAATTAAGCCCTGTTGTTAAACATTCTGCTGATTTGGTATTTGCAGAAATAATAGCGATTATCTCGATAGGTAGTGGTTAGTAGTTAGTAGGGGAGGCAGCGCGCCCTTGCGGAGCCAGTGCGGTGGACGGGTTCCCCGGCATAAAGGAGCCAGCGCGTTGCGCGGGTTCCCCGCGTTGTAGCGACTGGCGTCACCTGGCGTCGGGTTAAGCGCGTCGAGTGCGACTGCCGTGCGGGTTTATTGAGATATTTCGTTATCCGAGAGAGATTATTGTTAAAACCCGCCCGTACAGTGGTTAGTATAGACGCGAGGAACCGAAGCGTCTGTACATTAATGGTTAGTAGTTGCCTATTACCTGTACCCTGTTCCCCATTCCCTATTCCCTTCTCGATAAACCGAGAGTTCATCCACCCTCATTTCAAAAGGCATTCCCAAATTAACAGGTGGACAAACCCTAATCTTAGCACTACTAATAATTTCACCCAGCACTGTCGCCATTGGTACTATTTTTTGTAAGACGCGCCAGTTGGTAATTTGATCGGGGCATTCAATTACCAAAGTCATTGCATTGGCACAAGTAATTACATACCAACGGCAAATAGATAACAAATTTTGTATAGTGCGATCGCAAGCATCATAAAAATACGTGCTAATAGAATTTTCTAGCTGCTGGCGCAGTATAATATCTGCCGAGGTTAGTTGATTTGGATGTGAATCATCATGATTTAAGCAATAATTAGTCATTTTTTTCTCTCTTTACTTCTGAGGCTTATTTTGTATAATCACGACATATAGTATGTCCTTGTTTATCGAAAATTCTGAGTCTCATCTCTATACAGAGAAATGATTTCACATTCATAGTTACGTGAAATATTTCAAGTTTCAGGCTAGGAAACTCCAGTACCTTCTGAAAAGTTTTCTGTATAAGTTTTTCTTGATAGCTTTTGATAACATAATTTGACTGAAAATAGTTAGTTCCACAAATAAAAGGAACTTTCAGCCTTAAGCGTCAGACTTGCTTGGTTTATATATCCAGTAATTGCACAAGCTGTGATAAACTCTTTATTCTCAAAATATAAATCTGTATTGAGAGCGAGTTTACCAGAATAGAAAATATTACATTTCTGTTGTAAACAACTACTCAGCCAGTAATTATACTCAGAAGATGTTTACAATTTCTAAAGCAATATCTCACGCTCCAGTTTTTGTATCTCCAGCTAGATTTATAATAAACACAAATCATTAAAAAAAAGAATCCTCTGATACTATTAATCAGTAAAATCTAACTCTTGAGACTAATATTATTTAATTTCTAAACAAAGCTTAGATAATTATTCTCATTGTATCAGAGAAAAGATGCTATATATTCTGCCAATAATTCTCGCAAGCTGTACCTAAGCTCCTTTCAATAGCTCACTTTTGCTGATGAATTGCGTCTCATATTTCAAGAAAATTAATATTGATAAAGCTTCTCAAAAAAATCTAATTAAAATTACTAGAAACCAGAAATGGTGGACAACATCCACCATTTCTCAAAAACTTGTAGCTACATCATTAATTATTGGATAGTATCGCTTGGCAATTTAAGCTATTAACTAACACTTGCTAGTTTACGTTCATCAGAGAATAGCTTTCTAGCTGATTTTTCTGGTTTTGGTGCGCCATAAAAACAAGCTTCTGCTTCTAGTTCCTCCACCAAATCCCAAGCTTCGATAGCTTTTTTAGAATCAGCACCACAGTTACTGGAAACTGAACGAGCATTGGATATCGCTTTTTGGAGTTCTTTTTGCAAGAATGCTAATTTGGGCTTTTCTAGGAAGTCACCTTTCATAATAATATCGGTGACGGAAATAATACCAAGTAGTTCACCTTGGATAACAGGCGCACGCCATACGCCCGTATTAGCAAATAGCCGTGCCACATATTCAACATCAAGATCAGGATTGACGACGATGCAAGGCTTGCTCATAATTTCGTAGATGTGTACCTGTTTAGGATCTTTCCCACAAGCAACCACCTTGGAGACGATATCAGTCTCGGTAACAATACCGTAAGCATCTCCGTCGTGACGAGCTTCGACAATTAAGCATCGTAATCCTTTGAGCCTCATGAGTCTGACTGCTTCTGCTACAGTAGCCGAACCGCGAATGGTAGCTACATCTTGAGTCATGATGTGTTTGGCTCTCATAATTTCTGCTCCTTTTCCTTATTTGCAAGCAAACTGGTTCTACATTGCTGCAATTCTTCCCTTACTACATATGCCGGAGGCATAAACGCTTCATCTAGACTTAGGCTGAACTGCAAGAAATCAGAGTTGCTATTTCAAAAAGCAATTACGAAACTTGAAATTGTGTCATCTCATGACTTAATAAATCTGGCTTTTACTAGAAGAAGAATTACGCATTTACCCATAATTTTACCTTTAAGATAACTTAATTTATTCCCAATGTTTAGTTTAGCCAAGATTTATTTCTTCATTAATTACATAAGAATCTAATTACTTTTTGCTGCTGTTTTTTAGGTTTAAAGACAACAAGTTAGCCTACATTTATATATTAACTTTGGAGAAAGTATGCACAAGGTGTCAGTCATAAAACTTTGCAAAATCATCTACAAATAGAATCTTAAATTAATCCAAATTATTTGTATTTTTTGACTTTTGTAAGATAACAAAATATTTACTTAATCTCCTTAATCAATGATTAAGTGTAATGAATAGCAAGAGTAGCAAATGAGTTGCAATTAAATATCAATAATCAATAGAAAACAGAGCTGCTTCATCAGGAATGAAGTATTATATCAAAGTAGTTTCAGCAGACTTAACTTGTGATAAACAAGATATCTTACTTCTCAAATAATTTAGGAATAATTCTACAGTTTACGTGCAACTACGTGAAAAATATGCCAGTGTTTTTCTTCTCCTAGTGCTGTCTTACCAGGATGATCTTCTTCCTTTAACATTTCAATTTCAAAATCTTGTAGCATCTGTTCTATCTGTTCACGGGTATGATGGGTAATAGAAGTGTAAATAGCCCAAGAATCACGCTCTCCAAATAATTGAGCCGAAAAGCGGCCACCAGAACGTAAAGATGTAACAATTTCTTTCCATAAGTTCGGAAAAAATTCTGGCGGACAAAAGGGTAACGAAAAACTAGCATTTACTAAATCTACTAATTCTGGCAAAGTTAAATTTTCAAAGCGAACAACGCGGGTTTGTAAAAGTTTTAAATCAATATTAGGATAATTTAACAAACGGGTAATGGCTTCTTGTTGTCCATCAATTGCTAATACTCGCCAACCACGACGCAATAGTTCGACGGTATCTCTTCCTTCTCCACACCCCAAGTCAACTGCGAAATAAGACTTAGAAGTGCTTGGATTTTCTTTATCAAAATAATCCAAAGCTGTAAGCAGAGTATCTCGTGGTGGACGTCCCTCTACAGCTTGATAGTAAGCTAGCCACTTGTGCTCAAAATCTCCACTATCTGATTTATAAATTTTTGATTCTGACATGATTTATACAATTACAGTCGTAAATTATAAAAAATCTCTGAATTATTATAAACAAAATCTGAAATACACATAATGTATTATGTGAAAATAAAACTACTGTGATAGCATGAGCGTGTCAAAATTAGTAAATTTTCAATATGAAAGTCAGTGCTCGTAACGCCCTCAAAGCTACTGTAAAAAAAATTGTACCAGGTTCAGTTAATACCGAAGTCACTCTAGAACTTGCGCCTGGAATCGAAGTGACTTCAATTATCACAAAAGCCTCAGCTGACAGTCTTCAATTAGCAGAAGGAAAACAAGCTTACGTTGTTATTAAAGCAACAGATGTAATGGTTGCTGTTGATTAAAAAATTGGTTGTCTTTTACTAATGATATAGAACCCCGACTTCTTTGAGAAGTTAGGGTTCTTGTTTTTTATCAATGATTTAGGGTTGCTACTATCTATTAACCAAAAAACTTAAAATTACCTCTGTTAGTTTATGGGTAATAGGAAAGCTATCAATCACCATTGCAGCACACAATAACATCATATAGAGAATCGAGAAAAGAAATAGCGAGCGCGCTAATTCTTTATCCTCTGAATTTTGTAAGAGCGCCCAAGCTTTTTTGGTGAAAATAGCCCCCAGCACAAAAGCAGTGCAGCCATAAATTGCACCCATGAAATTGAGAGGTTCTAATAATAAAAATGTCGTGGGAATTAGTAGTAAACTGTACACCCATATTTGGCGAGCGGCAGTAATATGATCAGCAACTACCGGTAGCATCGGCACACCCACCTTGGCATAATCTTCACTAATCATCAATGCCAGCGCCCAGAAATGAGGAGGTGTCCATAGGAAAACGATCGCAAACAAGAGCCACGCTGTCCAGCTTACACTACCCGTAACTGCTGTCCAACCTACCAATGTTGGGATTGCCCCAGCCGCTCCACCAATGACGATGTTAAGAGAGGTATGGCGTTTGAGTAAATGAGTGTAGACGCCCACATAAAACAAAATACCGGACATTGCCAGCGCAGCACTAAGCAAATTCACAAAGACTGCAAGCAATGTGAAGGAAATACAAGCTAAAGCGATCGCAAATATTAAAGCATGAACAGGCTGTATCCGCCCAGAAGGCAAAGGACGATGGCGAGTGCGTTCCATTTCATAATCAATGTCGCGATCATAAATGCAATTGAACGTCTGGGCGCTAGCAGCAGCAAAAGTACCACCAGCTAAGGTAACTAGTAGCAATATAAAGTCCAATTTTCCCCTAGATGCAATAGACATACTAGCAGTTGTGGTAATCAGCAATAGGGGAATAATTCGAGGTTTAGTGAGTTGGTAATAACTCTGAACAACTTGTAGAAAATTCTGATAGTGGTGCGTGACAGTATTCCCTATCATAATTAGTAGAAGGCAGAGGACACAGAGAAGTCAGAGCGGAGGTTTCCTCCGTTAGCGCAAGCTCCACTCTGCGAGAAGCCGCCCTCCGGGTGTCTACGCTCTGCGAGGCTCTGAACTTCAAAGGGGCAGAAAGCAGAAGGTAAAATCTTGTTTATTTCTGCTGTTATCTAAAAGTTAGCATTTTATATTTAATAATTCAGCTATTTATTAATTTTTAAGTAATGAACTGTTGCAATACTATTAACAAATACTGAACTTTAGTATTCTGCTTTGTTCAATATATAATGTTACTTCTTTGATTATTTATAAAATAAAAATAAAAAAACGTTAAAACAATTACAAAATAGATTATCTTTAAAGAAGAAAAGATATTATTGAATATAACAGTTGTTTACTAGTATACTTTTCATAAATTATTACAGCACATTTCATCTAGGTGAAGTACATTAATCCCACCCACTCTATCGAGTACCCCCTCTGTACCACGCCAGTCGCCACAACGGGGGGTTCAATGCCCCCACGGAGTGGGAATTGGGGGAGGAACCCTCCGAAGTCGCCCCAACGGGGGAAACCCCCGCAAGGCGCTTCTCTCCGCAAGGCGCTGGCTACCCTTGCTGAGGGGTGTACTTCATTCACTTGCAATCTGCTGTAAATAGTATTGAATATTCAAAATATAAATAAGAAGTCATAGCTATGCAAAAGCTATAACTTCAAAATTAGCTAGAAAAAGAGAAAATGAAGAGGAAAAAAATAAAAACTTTAGACAAGATAAGGTTCTTGATGAGTCTTAATCGTGCAATTAGAACGTGGATAGGTCACGCAAAGTAAAGCGAAGCCTTTAGAAACCTGATCGTCATCAAGGAAGATTTGCTCAGATTGATCGATTTCACCTTCAACTACCTTACCAACGCAGCTAGAGCAAGAACCAGAGTGACAAGAGAATGGCAACTCAATTCCATTTTCCTCTGCTGCTTCTAAGATGGTAGTTTCTTCGTCAACTTCGATTGTAGCGTCAAGGTCTTCTTTTTTGTTGATTAATCTAACTTGATAAGTTGCCATTTTCGTGTTCTCCTCAAAAAACGTTGTTGATTGCTATTAGCTATTAACCAATAGCTATTAACTGCAAGGTACACCCGCAGACGAACAATCGCTTGTTTTGAATGACTTGCCGCAACCACAGGTTTCAGTTGCATTGGGGTTGATAAACTTGAAGCCGCTTTCCATTACGCCATCAATAAAATCAATGACAATCCCTTCTAATAGGGGCGCACTTTCGGCATCAACATAAATGGTTACTTTACCTTGCTGGATCACTAAATCATTTGCTTGTGGCTTACTAGTGACATCCATTGCATATTCGTAACCACTGCAACCACCATCTTTAACAGAGATACGGATGCCTTTAGTTACGTCGTTGGCATCGGGAGTAGAACCTGCTAAAAATGCTCGCAATCGAAATTCTGCTTTTTCTGTCAAATTAACAGACATCTGACCTCCTGATTATTGAAAATTTGTTGATAGCTAACTGTTAATAGTTAATTGTTCATTCCATTTCGATTAACCATCAACTAATGACTAATGACTGTGGATTTTGATTGCAAGTATCTCCAAGGTGCATTATTACCACACACTGGGCAAGAGCGATCGCGGTAAGAATGACGCTTGGCAAATTCCATCCGAGCCAGATCTATTGTCAGCAGTTGCGATAGGAGAGGTTGGCTAAATCCAGTGATCAGCTTAATTGCTTCCAATGCAGAAAGACAAGCAAGAGTTCCAGATACAGCACCTAACACTGAAAATCCACGCCGATCCCAATCTGGTTTTTCGGGAAACAAGCAAGATAAACAAGGCGTCACACCGGGAATAATCGTAGTTAGATAAGCTTCCATCCCATCCATCGCTGCTTCCACCATTGGCTTACGCCACCGTACGCAAGCTTCATTCAACAAATCGCGCTCCGTAAAATTATGGGCGCAGTCGAGTGCCATATCTGCGGATTGCACCAAAACATCCACATTCTCCGAGGTGACATATTCATGAACTGCTTCTACTTTGACATCAGGATTGATTGCTTCTAAAGTTTCTTTTGCCTTAAAAACCCTTGGCTTACCAACCCAATCATGCGTCATTAAAATTTGACGATTCATATCATCAAGTCGCAGATCGCCACCTCGGACTAGGATCAGTCGCCCAACGCCTGCTACCGCTAGGTAAAGCGCTGCCGTACCGCCTAATCCTCCCACACCCGTCACCAGAACAGTCGCTGACTTCAGGCGCTTTTGTGCAACTTCGCCAAAATTAGGGAGCATCATTTGGCGACGGTAACGTTCTAACTCGGTAGGCGTTAGGTCTATCACTTTTTACCTCCTAATCAGAAGTGATTTCTGTCAGCGTAATTACATTTTTAGGCTTCTGGTTAAACACTTTGAACAGCTTTTGTTCTTGAGGTGTAGATTCGATAAAAACTTGATAAGCCTTTTGCAGCGCCTCACAATATTTACTTAACTTATCTGCGGCACTAAGGTCAGTATAATTCTCATCAATTTCTTGAATATATTGGGAGAACTTTTTGAGAATATGTAGACGATTTACATTGACAACCTTTTGGTCATAAGGTAGTTGAAAAAAGTCAAAATATTCCTCTGCTTCTGTGAGCTTTTGGAACTTATTCCAATCTTCGCTCATTTTTTTTGCTCCATTTGTTTCAGTTGTTGCTTTAATTCATCTAGCTGACAATAAATTTTATAAGTTGCAGCAGCAACGTCCATAAGCTTTTCGTAATCTGTTGGTAAGCCCTCTGCTAAATCGTGCAGATCCATTTTCATTTGACCTGCTTTACTATTAAGACGTTTGATTTGAGTTTGTAGTTCTTCAATTGTCATTTTTTTGGATTGATTCATAGGCATCTCTATACGTTAATAGCTAATGACAATTAGCTATTAATTATTAGCTATTAGCTATTAATTATTAATAATTTTTTACAGTCTTCCTACTTCCGGAAAACGTTGGGCTAATTCCACGCCTTTTTGTACTAAATTTTCTCCTTCTTCTGCTACTTTTTCTAATGATTCAAAACCAAAACGATGAGCATCTCGCAAAGTTTTAACAGCTAGTAGTAAACGACCAGAAAAGACTAGCGCCCAGCCAAAACCCTCATGGCTTAAATCAACTACAACCTGAGATAAAAGACCAGTTTCTTGTTCAATCCGGGCTGCAACAGCTCGGTAAAATGCCATAATTCTTGCTACAGTAATCGGATCTACTTCACCTTCAACAGAAATTTCACGTTTCTTTTGTTTGGTAACAACAAAAGGTTTTAGTATCAATTCATCCGACCAATTTCGATATACTCCATAACTATCTTGTCCACGAATTTGTTGTACGATCGCTTTCAAGAAAGGTGACTTTAAAACTTCTGTTGTAGCTGTTCCATTCATGCTATTAGTTGCGCTCATACCGTTGCTTCCTCCTCTAATTCATCTTCAAAGCTGCGAGATTTTTGCTGTAGGGCTTTACGCAACCAAGGTGGAGGACTCCCCTGCAAAGTTTTGACTAGGTTTTCTAGAATATCAGTAATTTTTTCTTGTTCAGTTCGTGCTTTAACTGGAGTAACACCTTTCTTAATTAAACGTGCCGCAGCATTTCCGCCAATTGCTGACACATAAACAATTGTACAATCAACAACTGCATCCAATTTAGGAATTAATTTATCTTCGTTCCCATCTTCTTTGAGATTTCCACCAAAGTTTAAGGTTTCTATGAACTGATAACCCTCTGATGATATCTCATAAATATCGATAGTTTTAGCCCAGCCAAAGTGAGCATTAATATGAACTCGGTCGTTAGTTGTGAAGGCTATTTTCATCGTCATGCTAGTAACTTTGAGTTTCAGACTGCTAATGGCTAACTGCTAATAGTTAATAGTGAAATACTATTAGCGATTAGCTATTAACTATTAGCCTTGTTATTACCAATCACCTTGAATATTTCTATCTCTCACTTTTGCTTCCTCTGCTTCTAAAAAGAGATTGCCAATGTCAAATAACATCTGGATCGTGCCTTTGTAACCCGCTTTGGTAAATTGACCATTACCCAAACGGTCAAAAATGGGAATTCCTTGACGGTAAAGAGGGATGTCGAGTCGTTTGGCGATCGCTGCTATGTGAGAGTTACCTACTAGTAAGTCAGATCCTGCTGCAAGTTGCTCAAAATCTTCTAAATCGCTGATAATGACCTTCTCAATGGGGAGTTTTTCTAATAAAGGCGATCGCGTTGTCGTTACAGCTGCTTGTATTTCTGCCCCCATTGATTGTAAAAAACAAACTGTAGACCATAATAAATCTGGTTCCAATGCTAAAGACACTCGTTTGCGACCAAAATAAAAGTGAGTGTCTAGCATGGCATCTTGTAACTGGCGACGTTGGCGGCGATATTTTTCTGGTACGCTACTACCGCTCAATTCCGCCAGAAATTGCAAAAATTTATCTGTTGGTTCTAACCCTGTCAGTTCTGTAAATACCTCAAAGGGCGTGCCGAAGCGATGTTGCAGAATTTTCGCTGCATTCCGCATACTTTCACCCAGTGCCAAGGTGAAAGCAGAACTGCCAACTTTATGCAATTGTACCAGAGTTGTGCCACCGCCTGTAATCGGACTGTAAGAATCATCTAAGTGACCATCCAAAGAAGCGGAAAGGTCAGGTACGATAATTGGTGTAAATCCAAAGGCGGTGACAATCTCTTTTACCTGTTGCACATCCCCTGGTGCAAAGGCAGAACTCATCAAAATTGTGATTTGCTGTGCCTTTTTCTCACCTAATAGGGGAATCTCTTTGACTGTGCTTTCCACCGCAGCAGCAAAGCCATCTTGTAATGCACCTTTAAAATCTGGAGAGGAAACCAAGATAATTGGCAGTTCATCCAGTTCTGGATGACGTTTGCGAAAATCCTTGAGAATACCTTCCATATCATCCCCTCTGGTTTCCGTCAGTCCAGTCGTACACAAACCGATAATTTCTGGCTGTGACTTTTGCACCAGAGTTAAGATTGCCTCTTCAACATTCTCCTCCCCACCTAAAATTGTGGTGACTTCGGTCATTGCTGTGGTCGAGAGGGGAATTGCCTCCCTAAAATGCCGCACCAGTATCACTTTAGCGAAAGCAGTACAGCCTTGGGAACCGTGGAGTAAAGGCATCATTCCTTTCAATCCCAAAAAAGCAAGGGCTGCACCCAAGGT
The DNA here is from genome assembly GCF_030381805.1 of Chlorogloeopsis sp. ULAP01. Lineage (NCBI taxonomy): Bacteria > Bacillati > Cyanobacteriota > Cyanophyceae > Nostocales > Chlorogloeopsidaceae > Chlorogloeopsis > Chlorogloeopsis sp. ULAP01. Next base: position 720,084 of record NZ_JAUDRH010000001.1, on the reverse strand, counting down.
TTGACTTTGTTTGAGAGGATTAACTACAACTGGTTTATTGGGAACAACAACAGTCGCCATTAAACTTCCTCCTCGAAAGATGCAGATAGTGGGAGGCGAATTTCAGGCGACACGGAGATGCGGAGAAATGCAGACGCCGAGATATTCCCCGTGTCCTTATTTCCTGCGTCCTCTTCCCAAGGTGCAGGTTTACGTACTTGCTCCCACACAGGACTGTAGAGGGCTTCATCTAACTCACGTGCCATTTCTACCATCCCTACATAACCTGCATAGGCGTGATGGCGTTCCTGATTGATATCTAAAAAAGGAATCCGGGCTTTGAGAGCAGTGTATTGATTGCGACCACCAGCAACTAACATCTCAGCTTTTGTTTCATTAATCACCCGCAATATTTCTTGGGGGTTGCCCTTTTCCAGTGTGATGCCGTCTTGACCAAGTAACTCTTTGATGCGGGCTTTATCTTCTTCCGTACTTTTTTTAGTACTGGTTGCTACCACTTCCATTCCCAAGTCTTTTGCCGCAGAAATAATTGACCAGCTCTTCACGCCTCCAGTATAAAGAACAACGCGCTTGCCTTTCAGACGGGCGCGATATGGAGCTAGTTTATCTTGTAGTGCAGCAGTTTCTTCAGCAATCAACTTTTCTGTACGTTCCTGTAGATCGGGGTCACCTAATTGTGCAGCGATGTTCCGCAAACAGCGGTTCATGTCCTCCACACCGTAGAAAGATTCCTCAATGTAAGGAATACCGTAGCGCTCCTTCATCTTTCTTGCCATGTTAATCAAGGCTTTGGAGCAAATCATCACGTTGAGCTTGGCACGGTGGGCGTAACAAATTTCTTCGTAGCGAGAGTCACCAGTCATTTTTGCCAAAACACGGATGCCTAATTTTTCCAGTAATGGGATGACATTCCACATTTCACCGGCGATATTGTACTCACCGATGAGGTTAATATCATAGGGCGTAGTGTATTCAGGTTCGGCAGTGCCAACAACGTGTTCCAACAATACTTCACCAGCAATGCGGTTACCAAGATTTTTACTACCTACAAAACCAGGAGAATTGACAGGGATAACAGGGATACCAATTTTCTTGGCAGCAGCTTGGCAAACTGCATCCATGTCTTCACCAATTAAAGCAGTGACACAGGTGGAATAAACAAATACTGCTGCTGGTTGATAGCGTTGGTGAATATCTAGGATAGCTTTATAAAGCTTTTTTTCGCCTCCAAAAATTACATCATTTTCACTTAAATCGGTAGTAAAGCCAAACTTGTAAAGTTGAGGCCCAGAAGAGAGACTACCACGACTACCCCAGGAATTTCCAGCGCAGGCGATCGGCCCGTGGACTAAATGAGCAGCATCAGTAATCGGTACTAGGGCAATCATTGCACCATCAAAGGAGCAGCCTCCTTGAGCAGCCCCAGGTTGAGCTTGTTGTTTGCAAGTTTTATTTTTTTTGTCTCCATGAGTCTGATGATTATGCTCGCATCCTGGTTCAGAGAGCAGCTCATTGATTTTGCCTTGGGTGATTGTCATCTGTTTCCTCGCGCTGGATGAAAGTTGTTAATTGGAAAAAGGCAGCTATGCAGTAGGCAGTAGGCAGAAGGAAGCCAGTTTCTTAATAGATGTGCTGATTTGAAGTTAATTACAGAATATTTACTAACTACTACCTACTAACTACTAACCATTAACTAATTAGTAATCGATAATGAGTATTGAATAATGAGTAATATGTAACGACTAGCAAATATATTTCGTGACATCTTCTCCACATTCATCGCTGAGGTAAGATAAGGCACGAAAACGTAATCCTACAAAATTGTCATATAAGGGATTTAGCTTGCACAACGCAGGAATATTAAATGTACACCCAAACATTTTAATACTGCGCTCAAAGGGGCAACAGCAAGGAATTATTTGGCAAATTAGATGAGCCAGACGATGGTTTTTTACCTGAATGTTATCCACGAATCGACGTAGTGGATATAGAATATCAAAACCACCAGATTTTTGATAGTTTGGTGGATGAAAGTTAGGGTGGTTGTGAGTGTGATTTACAGAAGCCATCTTTAGCAAATTGGGTAATAATTTCAAAGAAAAAAGGAATTGGGAATTGGGAATCGGGGATAAATGAGGAAAGGGAGAGGGGGAGAGTGGAGGAAGCGATCTGTAGGAAGAAATCTTCTCCTTGTCGACGGACACTTTCCTCAACGGAGGGGACCTCCGCACGGAAGTGTCCTCCCCGTGTCCCCGTGTCCCCTTGTCCTCTTCTTCGTCCCTAGTCCCTTATTGGCACGCTGCGAGTTAATGAGATTCTTAACGAATCAAATCGAAGGAGATATCGGTCTTACCTGCAATATTACTGCTGCGATCCAACTCATCAAGAATGGTGTTAACAACCCAGTTGAGTAAGTTCAAACCACCTTGGTAACCAAGTGTAGGATAGCGGTGTAAGTGGTGGCGATCAAACAGAGGATAACCAATCCGTACCATTGGGATCTTGGTATCGCGCCACAGGTACTTACCGTAGGAATTACCAACGAAGAAGTCTACAGGCTCAGTAAACAGTAAGCTGCGTAGATGCCACAAGTCTTTGCCAATCCAGACTGTTGCTTGCTGACCGAATGGGCTAGCACTAAGCAATTCTTCCATTTCTTTCTTGAATGCTTCGTCACCATTGTTGCAGAGGATGTGTACTGGTTCAGCACCCAACTCTAACAAGAAACTAGTAACGCTGTAGATTAAATCTGGGTCGCCGTAGATAGCGAACTTCTTGCCATGAATCCACGCGTAGGAGTCAGTCATGGCGTCAACCAAACGACCACGCTCATCTTCCAATTCTTGAGGAATGGGCTTACCGGTCATTTCAGAAAGAGTCATCAAGAACTCGTCAGTACCCTTCACACCAAATGGACGCAGGACTTTAGTTTGCTGTTTCCACTTAGTTTCGATGTATTCACGAGTCTTGGGTGTGGTGTAGCGTTGCAGTGCAACAGTCGCTTCGGCATTGCAAGAATCAGCAGCGTCTTCCAGCTTTGTACCACCTGGGTACATATCATACTCACCAGTATTGGGAGCATCTAGGTAGTCACTGTTGTCCGCTAAGACGGTGTAATCGATACCCATTAAGCCCAACATCCGTTTTAATTCGCGGTTGTTGCCAACATAGGTATCAAAACCAGGAATAAAGTTGATTTTGCCGTTGGTTTTGTCCTTTTTCTTGCCTTCTGTCAAATTAGACAGAATCCCCTTCATCATGTTGTCGTAGCCAGTGGTGTGAGAACCAACGAAACTGGGGGTGTGGGCAAAAGGTACTGGAAAATCTTGGGGAATTGAACCAGCATTCTTAGCATTGGTGATGAAAGCACCCAAGTCATCACCGATAACTTCTGCCATACAGGTGGTGCAAACAGCAATCATCTTGGGCTTGTAGAGTTGGTAAGAAACTTGCAAGCCTTCGATCATGTTGTTCAAACCACCGAACACGGCTGCATCTTCAGTCATTGAAGAAGACACGGCTGAGAATGGCTCTTTGTAGTGACGGCTGAGGTGGGTACGGAAGTAAGCAACGCAACCTTGAGAACCTTGAACAAAGGGTAAGGTGCCTTCAAAACCGACAGCAGCAAAAATAGCGCCTACGGGTTGGCAACCTTTAGCAGGGTTGACAGTTAATGCTTGACGGGCAAAGTTCTTTTCACGGTACTCCCAGCCTTTTGTCCATTCAGAAACGCGTTGAACTTCTTCTGGTGAGTGTGCGCCTTCAAACTGCTCATGCTTGTTCTTGAAGAGTTCTTGGTACTCTGGCTGTTGAAATAGTTGTACGTGATCTACAATTTTTTCGGGATTCTGTGGCATTTGTGTATCTCTCTGTTGCTTGCTGAATGGGTGAATGGTGAGGTAGTCCGTTGCGGGGGTTTCCCCCCAACCCCACTCCGTGGGGGCCCCAAAGCCCCCCGTTGTAGGAACTGCGTAGACGCCCGGAGGGCGGCTTCAAGGTAGAGTACCCGAAGGGTGAGCAGTGTGCGGATAGCCAAGGGGTCGAATCCCGGAGGGAGTTACGAGTGGTGAATGATGAATAATGAATGAAACAAATTATTCCATCCAGCATTCAGCATTCATCATTCTTCCCTTTATAGCTGGGGTATAAACCCCAGGCTATCCATCTATTTCCCTTTTAATTAAGCAGCGTTAGCCTTAGCTACGGACTTTTTCCAAGGAGCGCCAACTAAGCTCCAAGTGGGGCTGTTGAGAGCCAAATCCATGTCGCGAGCGAAGACAGCGAAGCCGTCGTAACCGTGGTAAGGGCCAGAGTAATCCCAAGAGTGCATTTGACGGAAGGGCAAGCCCATCTTCTGGAACACGTACTTCTCTTTGATGCCAGAGGCGATTAAATCGGGTTTCTTCGCTTTCACGAATTCCTCGAATTCGTAGGCGGTAACGTCGTCGTAGATGATAGTAGCGTTGTCGATGTAGTGGGTTGTGCGCTTATAGTCGTCGTTGTGAGCGAATTCGTAGCCAGTACCAATCACTTTGATACCCAGGTCTTCAAAAGCGGGAACAACGTGACGAGGACGCAGACCGCCAACATACAGCATAACTGTATTACCTTCGAGGCGAGGACGATACTTCTCGACGATCGCATTCATTGCCGATGTGTACTTAGCGATAACCTTCTCGGCATTTTCTTGGATCTTGGAATCAAATTTAGCAGCAATCTCACGCAGAGATGCAGCAATCTTGGTAGGGCCGAAGAAGTTGAATTCCATCCAAGGCATACCATAGGCTTCTTCCAAGCTACGGCAGATGTAGTTCATCGAGCGGTAGCAGTGGATCAGAACTAATTTAGCTGCTGGCCCTTGGATCAATTCGTTCAGGGTACCATCACCAGACCACTGGGCAACAACACGTAAGCCCATTTCTTCTAATAACATCCGGCTTGCCCAAGCATCACCACCGATATTGTAGTCACCGATTAGTGCTACATCATATGGGCCTGGCTCGAAGTCGATTTTATTTTCTTTCTTCGCTTTATCAAATTGGGGGAAGATCCAGTCACGGATAGCGTCGTTAGCAATGTGGTGACCGAGAGACTGAGAAACACCTCGGAAACCTTCGCAACGCAGAGGTACTACAGGTTTACCAATTTGTTTAGCAGCTTTCTTAGCTACGGCTTCGATGTCATCCCCAATCAGACCAATGGGACATTCTGATTGAATTGAGACACCACGGTTGAGGGGGAAGAGTTCTTCAATTTCTTCGATCATTTTGGTGAGTTTTTTATCACCACCAAAGACGATATCCCGCTCTTGGAAGTCGGAGGTGAAGTGCATAGTACCGAAGGAATCGACACCAGTTACACCAACGTAGTAGTTACGACGACCAGACCAAGACCAGTAACCACAACCAACAGGCCCGTGGCTGATGTGGATCATGTCCTTAATCGGCCCCCAGACTACACCCTTAGAACCTGCATAGGCACAACCACGAGCGGTCATTACACCAGGAACAGATTTGATGTTAGACTTAACACCGCAATCAGCCTTGCCTTCTTCGTGAACGTTGAGGTGTTTTTCGCGCTTTTTGCGAGATTTTTCGGGGTAGGCTTGGAGAACTTCTTTAATTAGTTCTTTGTGTTCTTCTACAATATTCTTGTTTTCTGGAGGTGTCATAGTCTGCCTCGATTACTCTTAACGGATCGGGAAATAGAAGGATAGATGAAGAGGAGGGGGAGAGGGGGCAGGGGAGCAGAGGAGCCACTGCGCCCTTGGAGGTTCCCCGGAGCTTTCGGAGTCTCCGGCTCCGCTCCGTTGTAGCACTTGGCGTGGGCAGAGGGGAGAAATTCTCTATGTCTCCGTGTCTCCGTGTCTCCGTGTCTCCGTGTCTCCTTTGATTACGGCATTAACTATTTGCTAGTAGCTTCAGCAGGCTTACCGATGATTTCAGCATGCTTGGTATCGTCGTCGAGGATACCGTATTCGATCAACAATGCTTCTAGATCGTCCATTTCCATTGGTGTGGGAATGGTGAGTTTATCGTTGTTGATGATCTTCTTAGCTAGTGCGCGGTATTCTTGAGATTGGTTGCTGTCAGGTGCATACTCGTTAACAGTCATACGACGCAATTCTGCGTGTTGAACGATGTTGTCACGAGGTACGAAGTGGATCATCTGGGTGTTGAGTCTTTCAGCCAGGTTTTCGATCAATTCGGCTTCACGGTCAACTTTACGGCTGTTACAAATCAAACCACCCAAACGCACACCACCAGAGTGAGCGTACTTAAGAATACCACGAGCGATGTTGTTAGCAGCATACATCGCCATCATTTCACCGGAGGTAACAATGTAGATTTCTTGTGCTTTACCTTCACGGATAGGCATAGCAAAACCACCGCAGACAACGTCACCCAACACGTCGTAAGATACGAAGTCTAAGTCTTGGTAAGCACCGTTTTCTTCCAAGAAGTTGATGGCGGTGATGATACCACGACCGGCGCAACCTACACCAGGCTCAGGCCCACCAGACTCCACGCACTTCACGCCACGAAAACCGGTGAGCATTACTTCTTCTAGTTCTAAGTCTTCTACTGCGCCGCGCTCTGCGGCGAGGTGTAACACGGTGGTTTGAGCTTTGCTGTGCAGCATCAAACGGGTAGAGTCAGCTTTGGGGTCACAACCTACGATCATAATGCGCTGACCCATTTCTGCCATCGCAGCTAGGGTATTTTGGGAGGTGGTAGATTTACCGATACCGCCTTTACCGTAGAATGCGATCTGTCTGATATTCTCAGTCATGATTAATGTTTCTCCTGCTATTGGTTTGGTGGGTAATCGAGAATTTGTTTTAGAGGTTCACGTTGATTGGGTCAGCAGTGACCGCTTGATAGAACGTCGCCGGTGGTTAAGGTGGCGATCGCTCTACCACAAAAACAGTTGGAATGTTCAGCATATTTGTTGTTAGTAAATTTTTGGGTGTTAGTAGATAGTAGGTAGTAATTAGTAGTAATTTGTTCTTAGTAGGTAATTAGTCAAATTTCCACTATCCACTGTACGGGCGGGTTTAAAAGAGAAATGGTCGGTTTTAACCGAAAAATAATCAATGAAACCCGCCCCTACTAACCACTCACTAAACTGCTTCAACTACAATATTTTGGCTGACGCGATCGCGTAATCTGGATTCAATCGCTATCTTGAGTGTGGCAGTGCTGCTAGAACAAGAACCGCAAGCACCTTGCAGTATTACTTTGACGCGATCACCTTCTACGTCATACAGTTCTACATCTCCCCCGTCGGCGATCAAAACGGGTCTGACTTCTTCATCTAGTACTCTTTGAATAAGAGCAATTTTTTGCACTGATGTCAATTTCTTTGCAGATGTCTGCCCATTGGTATTGAGGGAAGCACTGACAGGGGTAACTGCTTGTTGTTGCACAGATGCAATGATGTCATCGATACTTGCCAGACACGATCCGCATCCGCCACCTGCTTTGACGTAGTTTGTTACATCTTCGGCGGTAGTAAGATTATTTTCAACAATTACGCGCCGGATTTTTGATTCGCTGATGCCAAAGCAGGTGCAAATTAGCGCTCCTTCGTCATCATCGTCATGAGCCTCTCGCTTTATGCCCCGGTAATTATAAATAGCCGCTTCTAGTGCTTCTTGTCCCATTACCGAGCAGTGCATTTTTGCTTCTGGCAGTCCACCAAGATGGCTAGCAATGTCTTTATTAGTAACTTTTAGAGCTTCATCTAAGGTTTTACCCTGAATTAGTTCGATCAGAGCTTCAGAAGAAGCGATCGCACTGGTACAACCAAAGGTTTGAAAGCGAGCGTCGAGAATTTTTTCTGTATCTTGCTCAACTTTGAGATGCAGTCTGAGGGCATCTCCACAAGCAATGCTACCTACGTCACCAACAGCAACTTTAATTCCTGGTTCACCCTTGTCTTCTATTGCTCCCTGATGTTTGGGATTGTAGAACAAGTCCAATACCTTATCTGTGTAGTCCCACATAGTCTATTTTGGATTTTGGATTTTGGAGCCACTGCGCCCTTGCGGTTTAAGCGCGTTGAGTGCAAGTGGCGTGATTTTGGATTGGGTATTGGGGATTAGTGATTGGGTACTGGGAAAAGTTTAGTTCACGCTCTTGAACGTTTCTTTCCCAGTTACCAGTACCGAGTCCCTAGTCCCTAGCCTCTAGCCCCTATTACTGCTTGCTCTTGCTCTTGCAGCCAAGCAGCTTCATCATTCTTAAAGGGTGATAGAGCACGCAGATGTTCGACAATACCGGGCATTACCTCTAGCACAGTATCTATTTCAGCGTTTGTAGTGTAGCGAGAAAGGCTGAAGCGAATCGAACCGTGCAAGATTGTATAGGGTATACCCATTGCCCGTAGCACGTGGGAAGGTTCTAGAGAGCCAGAGCTACAAGCAGAACCAGACGAAGCACAGATGCCGTGTTTGTTCAGGTGGAGGAGAATTGCTTCACCTTCGATATACTTGAAGCCAATATTGGTGGTGTTGGGCAATCTCTGCGTAGAATGACCGTTAACTTCACAGTCGGGAATTGTGGCGATGATAGTTTGTTCTAGGCGATCGCGCAGTTTCTTTTCTCTAGCAGTTGCTTCTTGTATATGTAACAATTCTAATTCTGCTGCTTTACCCAAGCCGACAATTCCCGGTACATTTGGTGTTCCCGAACGGCGTCCGCGTTCTTGTCCACCACCGATGAGCATGGGACGGAATCTAACACCGCGTCGCACATATAAGGCACCAATGCCTTTTGGTGCGTGAATTTTATGACCGGACATGGTTAACATATCAATGGTGCTAGCCTTCATATTCATCGGAATCTTGCCGACTGCTTGCACCGCATCGACATGAAAGAGAGCGCCATGCTCTTTTACCCGCACCCCAATTTGTTCAATCGGAAACACCACACCTGTTTCGTTGTTCGCATACATAATCGACACGAGGGCGGTGTTACCTGTTAGTGCCGCTTCCAATTCATTGAAATCTAACTGTCCCTGGCGATTTACCGATAAATAAGTAACGGTGTAACCTTGGTTTTCTAGTTGTTTGCACAAAGTCAGCACCGCAGGGTGTTCGACTTGGGTAGTGATAATGTGTCGTTTTTGCGGTTGTGCCAATAATGCGGCTCGAATCGCGGCGTTATCTCCCTCTGTACCACCACTTGTAAAAATCACTTCTGATTCGTCAGCACCAAGTAGGGCTGCAACTTGTTCTCTTGCTTGGTTTACTACTTTTTTTACTTGTCCACCAAAGCTGTGCATACTAGAGGGATTGCCATAATAATCCGTCAAATACGGCAGCATCGCCTCTACAACTTCTGGATCTACTTTAGTGGTGGCATTATTGTCGAGATAAATACAATTCTTTTGCATTGCTTCAATTCTCTATAACAAGAGCCAAAAACTTTAGATTTTTCTTTTAATTACCAGTGTGATGAAGGTGAAGGAGAACAGGGAATGAGAAATGAGGGAATAATTCATAAGTATTTCCTAGTCCCTAGTCCTCAGTCCCCAGTCCCCATACTTACGCCACTTGTTGCTGATGCTTTTGTAATTGTTCGGAAAATTTTTGAGAATAAAGCTTATACCAATTCTCCCAATAATCTGGTTTTTTAGTTAATTTTGCAATCAGGCGATTATAAGTGTTAAACCAGTTTTCCCAATAATCGGTTGTAACTTTCATGCAGCCATTGCCAGTGGGACAACTAGCTTTGCACTGAGGCACGGTGTAGATGCTATCAACGCAGTTTGTACAAAGATTGGGATCAATCCAAAGACGATTTTCAACCATTTTGATTGCGCCGGTAGGACATACTGATTGACAAAGCTTACAGGAAATGCACTCGCTGGTTATTTGGTAAACCATGATGATCCTCCATAAAAGAGAGCAAATTGAGGATTAGGTACTGGGTAATGAGTGCTAGATAATTATTTGGTAATGATAGTAGTTAGTGGATAGTGGTTAGTGGAAATTTGACTAATTACCAACAACTATCTAATAACTACTAACTAATAACTACTAACAACTAACTGTTTCCTGCACGTATTGCTGGTAATATTCCAGAGCGACTTTTTCAATCGCATCGTAGGTTTCCACTGTTTGTATGCCAGCAGCGTGCAATTTTTCCTTGGGGCATTCGCCAATCTTAGCGACTAATACGGCTTTGCAATCGGCGATCGCTTCGATAATCTTTTCAAGAGTGGCTGTCTCTCCATAACCACCTTGGCAATAGTGGTCTATTCTACGATGACCAACATACTGCACTTGTTTGCCATCCACTTCGTAAACCTGGAATTCTTTGGCATAACCGAAGTGTTGATTTACTAGTCCGCCGCCTTTTGTTGCTACTGCAACCATAATTTTCACGTTGTTTTGTACAGACGCGCCATGGCTTGTCTCTACAGACTCTTTGGCAGCTTTCAGTTCTTCTTTAAACTTCTCAATTCCTGCGTGAACTTCTTGACGCTTTTGCAAATCATATTCTGGAGCCATTTCCAAGAATTTATCTTTAGTAAATTCTTGGCTGCGGTCTTCTCCCAATAATCCTACCGCATCGGCACGACACTGACGACAGTGGCGCATCATCTTCATGTTACCAGCGCATTTGTCTTGTACTGCCTTTAGTTCTTTGGGGGTAGGCCCACGCTGATTGGTAAGTCCGAAGTGGGTGCCATGTTCTGGGGCAGAAATCAGTGGCATGATATTGTGCAAAAATGCGCCTTTGGAGCGAATCACCTTATTTACTTCTGCGAGGTGTTCGTCGTTAATCCCTGGAATCATCACAGAGTTAACTTTGCACAGGATATCGGCTTCTTGAAGGGCTTGCAATCCCTCCATCTGCTTTTCGTGCAGAATTTTAACGCCTTCGATACCTCTGTAGCGCTTGCGTTTGTAGTGAACCCAAGGATAAATCATTGCCCCGATTTCCGGGTCAACCATATTAATGGTGATGGTGACGTGATCTATATTTAGTTGTTTAATGCGATCAATATATTCGGGAAGCATTAAACCATTGGTTGATAGGCAAAGCTTAATATCAGGTGCTTTGTCTGCTATTAACTCAAAGGTACGAAAAGTCTTTTCTGGATTGGCTAGTGGATCGCCTGGGCCTGCTATTCCTAAAACTGTCATTTGAGGAATTTTGCCTGCAATTACTAGCACTTTGTGTGCAGCTTCTTCCGGTGTTAGCAATTCGCTAACTACCCCCGGACGGCTTTCATTAGCACAGTCATATTTACGATTGCAGTAATTGCACTGAATGTTGCAGGCAGGGGCTACCGCAACATGCATCCTAGCATAATGATGATGGGCTTCTTCACTATAGCAAGGATGCTTGGCAATGCGTTCTTGTAGTCTTTCGTCCACTTCCACGGTGGAACCACTGCTGCATGGGCCGCAACCTTTAGATTTGACTTCAGGTCTGATTTCCGTAACTGGGGAGTTGACAATTCCTGTAGAAGGTGGTCTCATTGAATTTCGCTTCGCAAGGGGTCGGTGATGGGAATGCTACTGTTTAATAAGTTAGGAATGGAAGCCGCGTCTGTTTTGAGCGCTGCCTACCAGGGTTCGGGGTAGGCTATAAACCCAAGTTTTCTCGGCTGGTGTGTGTCTGCACAAGATGTGGGTGGAAGACAGCGCCTACAGCCGCGACTTCGATTTCACAGGGGCATGGTGCTATCTCATCCCTCCACTCACTCATCGCTCCTTGATTGGTGCGTCAAGTGATTGGCGATATAAGTTTTATATCAGTCGTCGGAAATAGACCTAAGCTTACAACCAGGATAAGATTTATTAGATTTATTAAGTTTGTACTCAAAATGTGAAACCCAGATTTCCAAAGCATTAAAAGAATTGGAAATTTTTTTTTGGGTAGGGGCGCTAGTATTTTAGGGTGGAAGTACAAGTATTTATGGAGAAGGGGACAAGTGTTTTTGTACTCAGATTAAAACCAGTCCTATCAAGATTTTTAAATCAATTTACATTTTTTTTAGCTTGCATAGCCTTGTACTCAAAGACCCTTCTCAAATTGCCTAGACCAATGATTTTGGAGCGGTTTTTACTTTTGGAAATCTGGAGTAGGTTACGGACTCTACTCCAGAAAATTGCGAAATTCAATTCTGTATCCAACATATCACTTTTTTTTTGATAGAAAATGCAATTTAATTTTTTTTAATTTTTGGAGAGGTAAATCGGAATTGCTATGGGAAAAGCCACTATTTAACCCACTTCGAGTCACTTTTACGGGCAAAAGATGAGAATTCATTGCAAAATCTGACAGCTAAAGTTCTGGCTGAACTTCTGTGTCCCTAAAACACTGCATTCCCAATTGCAGAGAATTACTAGCTATGTGAAGGCTGCTGGGGACAGTGAACATTAAACCCTCAAGGAAAACTTATAGCTGTTAACTGATTACTGCTCACTGATTTTTTACCAACTAAATACCAACTATTATAGAGTAATCTCAAATTAGTTGAGTGTGCAATGCCTGCTAGACGCTCTCTTGCTGCTCATAGAATTTAGGGAATACAGTGCGTTCGCAGTTAGTGTAGCAATCCTCTTGACATTATGTAGGTTTTATACTACATTTATATTACAAAGATAAAAGCTTACCCAAAAGCAAAAGTTAATCTTCTTGGAACCTTGACAACTGCATAAACCCTAATTTTTAGGTGTACTTTAATAACCCACCTTCGGCACTGCCAAGCTGACTAACTTATTTTTGCTTAAGCCTAAACTTGGGTCTGTAGCTCTAACGGTAGAGTTCCCGGATATCACTTGTGTCCTAACAGAAAAAGCTTACATACTTGCTCAAAAGTAGAGCGATCGTCTCTTAAACGATAAGTGCAGGTGCAATTCCTGCGTGTGTTACAACAGCTTTTTTAACTTGCACAAGGTGTGAGTGCAACTCTCACAGGGAGGGTATCGGTTCAATCCCGATCAGATCCATTCATACCAATCCGTAATTAAAACAAAGGTGATGACAATGGTTCATATTCGATTTGAAGGACGCTCTATTGATGTTACAGAAAAACAACTGGGAATTGTAGCTGACATGAATGATTTGGCAGTGAAGGAACGGGTTGCTCGGTATTTAGATGTGAATAGCGATCGCCTCTGTGCTTACGTAATTGATCGTCGTCCCAGTGGTGATTTGATTATTCGTCCTGAAGCTGTTTATGGTTAAATTTTTCACTTCGAGTCCTAACGGAAGAAGCTTACATATTAACTAAATAGTAAGGTACTTAAATTGAGATCAAGCGATTACAGGTACCCTTCGTACTAACAATTTTAATACTACAACTTAGGACTATTGGTAGTTGTTGCCGCGCCCCAATCGCAGAAGCTTACATAACTCAGTACAAGTTAGACACAATGCTTCTACAACTTGCGCGGTGACTTGATCACTGTGCGTGCAACATCTGCCTCCTTCAATTTTGAATTTTAGATTTTGGATTGCAATCCAAAATTCTTAGAGGAGGTTTCCATGAATACCACAGAACGCGATCTGCGTCTGGAAATGCTCAACAGTTTGCTGACAACTCCTCATCGCAAACTTGAGCAAGTCGCAGAAATTCATCAGTTAATTGTTGAACTCGATCCCATATTCTACGGACATTTGGCGGTTTGGTATCAGCGTCATGGTGATGTCCGCGATCACAAGGAAGTATTTATTGCTCACTTGCTAACTAGCTATTTGACTGAACACCGAGATGCTGGATTTGTGATGCTGCAAGAGTTTCCACCCTATCAAGTAGCTCGTGTGGTAGACTTCATGAAGCAGCACCAACAGAAACTGCCTCGTTCGGCTCGCACGGCTGTACGGCGTTACCTAAAAGCACGGGAAAGTAATCCGGCTTTATTTGATCGCGCTGCTTTGCGAAGTCGTCAGGCAATGAAACACCTATATGCTTCGCTGCATATTAAACCGAATGAACGGGCAAATGCGATTCTGTTCCGCAATACTCCCCCAGAGGGTTCCTTGGCAAATGTGCTGAAGCAGCTTGCAAGGGCAGAAAGTGCAGCAGAACAAGCACGGTTGATTGTGGAGTTCAAGATTTCCTACACAATTGCCATTGGTGCAATCAAGCAACTTACACCTGTTGTGCTGGTAGCCTTGATTCACAGCATGACTCCTCAGGAAGTGATCAATAACCTCAAGTCACTCCAAGCTAGAGGTGCAATGGATCATCCAGAAGTCAAGCAGCTGATTGACTCTAAGCTAGAGGAAGCATCTAAGAGTGGGCGTGTGGCAGCATTCAAAGCCCAGATTGCCGCCGAAGCCGCAGATTTAGACGCAGATACAGTTGCCCGACTGGAAAAAGTTACCAACGAGCAGGTAAAGCGACGTGGTGCGATCGCTCGTCCAACTGCTTTACTGGTGGATAAGTCTGGATCAATGGAGAATGCGATCGCGATCGGTAAGCAGCTTGCTGCCTTAATCTCTGGTATCACTCAGGCAGAATTATTTGTCTACGCCTTTGACACCATTGCTTACGCTCTCACAGCAAAGGGCAAGGAGTTAACCGACTGGGAGCGTGCTTTCCAGCACATCAAGGCAGCTGGTAGCACTAGCATCGGCTGTGCATTAGAAGCAATGCGCAAGAAGAAGCAAGTTGTTGACCAGATTATTCTGGTAACAGATGAAGGTGAAAATGCTGCTCCTTACTTCGGTGAAGCTTATAAAACCTATTGTCGGGAGTTGGCGGTAATGCCCAATGTGGTGATTGTGCGTGTTGGTACTCATTACGATTGGGTAGAGAGTCAACTCAAGCAGCAGCAAGCACCTGTAGAAACGTTCACCTTTGAGGGCGATTACTACAGCTTGCCCAACCTCGTTCCATTGCTGACACGTCCCTCTCGTCTGGATTTGCTGATGGAGATTATGGAGATGCCATTGCCTGTGCGAGAGGATAAGTGAGGTTAGAATTAAGACACTGCTCATTTATAATGAATGGGCAGTATCTACTGCATACTGAAAACACATTCACAAACAATAGAATTCTCTGAGCTTTTGAGGAGATACTTAACAAACAATAGCTCAATAATTGGAAATCCTAAAAAGCAGTGATATTAATAAGCGACATCAATAATGCTTATAAAATAGCAGCGATCGCATTAATGCAAAATCTCCCTTTTCATCTCTGGCATATTTGTAGTATAATGTAGTATAAATCCTGCGTGTCCCAACTCGTGGAGCTTACATACTAGTACGAGAGGAAAAGTAACACTGTCAAATCCAGTGGGCGTGTGTGAACGGAGAGTACGAAGAACCTGGGAGGTGGGCTTAAAAGTAGCCATCCTTGAAAGAGTGTGTAATAACTCACCAGCAGAGTCCCCTAGTAACTGAGAAAGCGCAATACTCCACCAACTTGCATGCAGGGAATAATTTATGACTAATATCCGTAAGCTAATCAACCAAATTGCTAATGCACAAACACATTTATACACCACCCAATTTCTTGCACCCTGTGTCAAAGGTGGAAGAATTCGCACACGGGTAGCAGGGATGGTTTACACCTTTACACCAAAGCCCAGTAAATTTGAAGGTTGGGGTATCTTTCAGCCAGTGGATGAGAAGACTGCAAAGATTGTGGAAGAGGCAGATTTATCCCAGGTTGCGGAATATCTGCAAAACTTTCCCCTAATCCGGCTACGATTAGCACATCAACAGTGGGGACAAACTTGGTTAGCATACCCAGTGAATGAAGCAGATATGCGTCAACGGTTGAAAGTAGTGAAGCCGCTCGCAGTGCATTTAGTAACTGAGGGTATTGCATTTGAGCAAATCATTGCTCGTTGGAATGGACATTGTTACTGGTTCGAGGGGGTTGATCGCCGTAGCGATCCGGCAATTGTTGAAACTCTGCAATCTGCCGTTAAGCAACTTACTCCTGCCGAGCAATTGCAGTTTAAAGGCATCACTCCAGAGATGCGCACAGTATATGAATTAGCAACTCGGCTCATTGAGGGTTTCGAGCAACCTCAACAGGATGAAAAACGACTGAGAAAAGCATTGCGGATGGGCGGTGGTGAACTAAACCAATTTTATGATCGCGGTGATTACTGGGCAGTGGATTGGACAACTGCTGATGGTGTTCGCCATAGTAGTGTGATCGCTAAAACTGACTTGACTGTGATAAGTTCTGGCATTTGTCTGAGTGGGCGCGATCGCGATTTTGATTTGCAATCGTTAGTGGGTGTAATGGAACAACAGTGGTGATATTAGAGAAGAATTCAGCAGTAAAACAGATTTAATACCGACTACACAATCCAAAATTGAATGAGTATGTTTTTTCACGAACAGCTTTACCGCAGCAATACTGTGATGGCAAAGCTGAAGAATTACCCCATAACAATTTGTGGGGCTGGAGCATTGGGAGCTAACATTGCTGAAAACTTGGCTCGATCTGGTTTTGACAAACTCACAGTCATTGATCGCGATCGCATTGAAGAACGCAACCTTTCGACTCAGCCTTATTATCGTTCTGATGTGGGAGCGTTTAAAGTAAAAATTTTGGCGAACAATTTATACCGAGCGATTGGTACTAAACTTGATACCAAGGCAAAGGAATTGACATCAGCAAATACAACTCAACTACTCAAAGATAGCCATTTGATTATCGATATTTTTGACAACAGTGTAGCACGTCAGGCGGTGAAGGATTATGCCAATCAATTCAAGATTCCTTGTCTTCATGCTGGGCTATCAGCAGATTATGCAGAAGTAATTTGGAATCAGGTTTATCGTGTTCCTTCTGATGTTAATGATGATATCTGTGATTATCCACTGGCACGAAACTTGGTAATCTTAACTGTTGCTGTTGTCTGTGAAGAAATCATTTCCTTTATTTTTACAGCACAACAGCGTAACTTTACCATCACCTTGAAGGATTTAACTGTTCAATCTCTTTAATTGTAAACTAAGCTACAACCATACCTACGCACACCACTGACCTATACCAATCCTTAAAGTTAACAGCACTGAATTCGTAATGGTGCTGACATTTTTAAGCGTCTATTACTTAGAGCGTTCTTGGGTATCCACGTCTAGTTCTTCGCGTCGGATTGTGTCAGTGGCTTCAGCAGTGTCAGTCTCTACGACTTTTTTGACTCGAACTTCTTCTCGCACCACAGCTTCTTTTTGTATGTTGGGTGTTTCTTCATAGATATCCATGCGAGCTACTTCGCCTTCTTGGAAGTTAGCTTGACTAGGATCTACGGGTTTAGTATTTGTGGGATTTGTCCGCTCGATTACCACTCGCTCTTGTTCTACAGGTACTGCAACACGAGCAGTTTCGGTTTCTACGTGTTTACCAATGCTTACTTCTCCAGCTTTACGACGTTGTTTGTTGGCAACTAGTCGTTCTTCGTACAGCTTTAGATTTTGATGATCGCGATCACTCATGTCATACAATGACGGTTCTTGCTCATAATTGTAGGTGTTGCGATCATAATCGTAAGTAGCTGATTGATTCAAAGCGGAAGTATCAGCCATTGGACGATATACACCACGGACTTGCTCTTCATAGTCATAATCAATTCTTTCTAGGCTGTCATAGTCAGGCAAATTTTCTACCTGCTCTTTAGTAAGTCCAGAGGCATAAATTCGTTTATCTGTGTAGCTGATACTAGCACGACCAACTGGTAATAAAACTTTTTTGCCAAAAATCCAGAAACCTGTATCTACAACAAAATAGCGGAAGCGACCAGTATTTTCATCAACTAAGATATCGAATACCGAACCTACTTTGTCATTATTTGCTCCATAAACATCAAAACTCTTAAGATTATCGATGTCAGAGCCATATTCACGATAGTCAGGGTATAGGTCTTCTAGTTTGACAAGTGCCATACAATTAACTCCTATTTTTCTATTAGTTACTTTCATTTTCTAAATCTCAACGATTTATTCATCTCTCTTTTGAATGATGAAAAAACAATCGATGTCTAACTATTGTTAGAAATCAAGTTTAGATTTTACTGGGTTTATTTTGTTTATGATGCGATTAACAACGTTGTTATTAGTTTGATTTCTACCAAATATTTCAGATTTAACTATTTTCAAACGTAGAGTTAGATTTACTATCATTTACATCTGATTCATCTTCAAAATGCTCTTTTTTATTTCCTTGCCAATGATTAAGTATATCTTTGACTAAAACTTCTTTTATCCAAATTTGCAGCACAATTACTAAAGGAACAGCCAGAAATACACCTAAAAATCCAAAAAAACTACCAAATATTACTACCGCCACTAAGGTAACTGCTGGCAATAAAGATACTTGACTTTCCATAATCAAAGGTAATACAACTAAGCTTTCAATTTGTTGAATTCCAAAGTATAAAGCAATAACTGCAACTGCTTTCCAAGGTGCAACACCCAATGCCAAAAGTGCTGGTGGAATTGTACTTAATGTTGGCCCTACATTTGGTATAAATTCTAATAGCCCTGCTAAAGCTGCATTTACTAGTGGCAATGGCACTCCCAAAATCAATAATCCAAAATAACTTAGTGTGGCAATGATTAACATTGTTAGGAGTGTGCCTTTGATCCAGCCAGTTAAAGAAGTTGCACATTGATCTAAAATTTCATTCACTCTTCTGCGGTAGAAGGCAGGAAATAATAGTATGAAGCCTTGTCGATATGGTGAGGGATTGGTCAAAAGCATAATTGTCAACACAAAGAATAGCAACAATCCCACAGCAACAGCTAGTGATCTGCTAACTAAGTAAAAGAAATTATTAAGTAATTGATTTAACCAATTTTGTAAACCCTGAGTCAGATAACCAAGCCCACTAATATTTTCTAGAAATTGCTCTGGAATTGCACCGCGCAGCCAGTTATTCCATAAACGTAATTGTTCTACTGTCAAAGGTAAAAGTCTGGTCAGTTGTTGTGATTGCTCGACAAGACGTGGCACAATCAAAGTGAAAAAACCGAATAATACAAGTAGTACACAGACAACTGTGAGCGCAACTGCCACGCCTCGCTTGATCCTAGCTCTTTGAAAAAATTGCACCAATTGATTTAGTACTGTTGCCAAGACGACAGCCGCAAATATCACCAAAAGGATAGTGCGAATTTGCCAGAGGATATAAATAGATATAGCAAGAGCGAGAAAGCCGATTAATTGCCCGAAACGCACTATCTAGCCTCCAAATTTTTGCATTTTCCAGCAATTGTGCTGACTTGAATGTTTTTAAAGTAGCTCTAATGTCTTTGTGAAAAAAGCCTCTTCAAGGCTGATTTTTCAAGGGCAATGATTTTTCCAACCTGGGATAGAATTTTAGAGCTTGATAGCACAGTATCTTCAAATCAGAAACTGAAGGCAGTAGCTCAACAAATGCAAGATCCACGTCCTAGTAATGTATTGATACGTGCCTTCGTATTGATTTTTGTCGGTTTAGGTATCTTTGTGCTTGGTTCAGTCATATTTAATATGAGCCGACAAGCAACAGAACAACCCAAAGAATTTAGAGAACCAGCAAGCGGATTATTAATATTACCAAGTTACAATCTCATGAGCAAAAAATTGGCTGAGTAACAAGGTATGTATATGTATAGTCAACGTGATCGCAATGATTTTTTTGATTGCGATCGCTGTCTTTGTTTATTGGAATTTTTAGGGCTTAATCTTTAATAGTTTTCTCAAGAGCGTAAACAAGTATACAAAAGTTCTTTCCATCGGGGTATATTTATAGCCCAGACTACATTTATGTTTGGGGTTTTGTGCAGTACGCCCAACTCATCGACAACTGTTGCACCTCGTGTAAGTTCACTTGTAATTTCAATTTCTACAAAGTATTTGCCTTGCCGCTTGACAATATTTGGATCGAGAGCAACAGCGATCGCTACAGGATCGGGTAGCATCAAACCAGGAGCAGACTGAATGTTCATACTGGTATCTAAAGCTATTTTGTTGCACTCCATTGCCAAACGTGATGTTTGTGTACCGAAGTTAGTAATTGTCTCTATTTCGGCAGGGGTTAAGGCAGCATCGTGGCGGCTTAACTCCCAACCTACCATTTCTATTGGCATACCACTATGAAAGACAATTTTGGCAGCTTCTGGATCTACCCAAATGTTATACTCAGCAGATGGTGTAACATTACCAACTGTATTAGCTGCACCACCCATAATCACACAACGCTGTACTAACGAGGCTATTTCTGGAGCGCGTAGTAATGCAGTAGCTATATTGGTAAGTGGCCCTAGTGTCACAAGCGTGATTTCACCAGGATAAGTTTTGATAGTTTCAATAATTACCTCGATCGCATGTGCTGATTGAGCTTGACTTTTAGGCTCAGGGTAGTACCTATTACTCATGCCATCATCACCATGAAACCAATGTGCGTAACTACTTGCTCTCAATATTGGCTTAGAGCAGCCGATATATACTGGTGTGGAAACATTGCATACTTCGAGCGTATACAGTGCATTTTTAACTCCCTGCTCCACAGGTACATTACCACTCACAATTGTTACTGCTTCAACATGGATATCTGGGCAACGATGTGCCATAATCAGAGCAACAGCATCATCAGAAGCAGTATCTGTGTCTATTAAAAATTTACGCATATATTTTATTGTTATTTATTTTTACACTTCATCTCAACTTAGAACTTGTACCTCACCGAATACTTAACTTAATATTGAACGCCTAGCTCCCCTTACACATAGTTGTGGTTTTAACATCCGTATTTTCATGTGCAAGATTTGAGTATACTTGAAATTATGGTCTATATATTAAACTGAGTTTTGCTGCGTCTAATTGGACAATAATTCTTTAAAACTGGATTGATAGCTGAAAGTCAGGAAAACAGACCTGTTCACGGATTCAATACAAACTGTACCCACACCTGTACCTCAAGAGTTTGTTTGGGTACACCGCATGGACAATAATTATTTAATGTCCAAATGGAGAATAGGAGACTCGAACCCCTGACCTCTGCGGTGCGATCGCAGCGCTCTACCAACTGAGCTAATTCCCCAAATTGTTAATTACTAATAATTAATTGTCTGTTGCTAGTCTTCCATTAATAATTAATAATTAACCATTCACCACTAGCCATTTTAGCATTCACTTGCTGTAGGTTGGCACTGGCGCTGTAAGTAAACTTCCTGTACCCGTTCTAGTTCCAAGTCGGTTAGATAATCTACTGTCCAGTTTGCTTGACGCTGAAGCATATGGAAGGGATAAGTATTCGCTACACCCACTACTTGCATCCCAGCCTGTTTTGCCGCTTGGATGCCTGCGGGAGTATCTTCTATTACCAAACATTCATCTGGTTGAAGATTTAGTTCGGGATATGCTTGATTAAGGTGTTCCACAGCTAATAAATAACCGTCTGGTTCTGGTTTGCTGGCGGTAATATCATCTCCAGCTACTATTACAGAAAAGTGTTGAGCTAATTTAGCGCGTTCTAGCACAAGTTCTATTTCTTTACGGATGGCTCCACTCACTAAAGCTAACTTTAAATTGCGCGATCGCACTTGAAATATCAAATCATCTAAACCAGGATACAAAGGCAGTTTTTCCAGTTTTTCTAATTCCTGCACGTACAATTGTGCCTTCTTGTGTAACAACTGAGTCAAATATTCTTCACTGACAACACGACCGCGATTTTTGAGTATATCTCGCACACAGGCGCGATCGCTGCGTCCAAGGCAAATTTCTTTATACTCACCTGGTTTAAGAGTAAGATTTTCTTCAATCAGAATTTGCTTTATTAGTTGTTCGTGGATCGACTCATCATTAATGATGACGCCATTAAAATCAAACAGAACTGCCTTTAAAATCATGCCGTTGTATTGAAAGCTGGAGAGGGAAAACCCTGCAAATCGTTATTATTTGATGTTTTGTCTATCGATGTAGAAGTATACTGCCGCATATTCACTTCAGCAATTCCTTCTGATGTTGGTATTGGTTTTATACCACTAGACACTTGATGTATCCACCATACATCTTGGGTTCGTACTGTTTCAAATCCTGCTGCACCCATCCATGCATCCACACTGAGCGCTGCGTATTCACGAATATACGGCTCCTCAAACACATCATTGAGCCATTCTAACTGACTTAGGGCCTTTTGATTACCATCGAGAATCAGTACTTGTCCACCTACCCTCAACAATCGGAAGCTTTCTTTCAGAATTGCCTGTGATACTCTTGGCGGTGTTTCGTGAAATAACAAAGTAGCTGTTACTAAGTCAAAAGAATCAGGGGCAAAACCCGTCTTTTCTGCATTACCGTGTTGCCAGTGAATATTTAAAGCAGCGTTTTTGGCTTTATGGCTAGCTCTTACTAGCATATAGGGCGACAAATCTAAACCAATAACTTCTGCTTCCGGGAAAGTTTGCTTGAGCATTAATGTTGTCGAACCAGTACCGCACCCTAAATCCAAAATGCGCCGTGGCTGTACTTTGACAGCATCAATTAAAGCTTGGCGTACCCAAGCTTCATTTGGTGGTAGCACATACTGAGTAACAGCGTCGTAGGTAACCGCCGCACCAGACTTTAGATATCCGCCCTGAATACCGTGAAAGTTTTGAGTGCTGTAGTAGGCAGGGATTGTAACGTCGGCACGTCGGAAGCGATCGCTTTCCCTTTCCCAATCCACACTCTCGGCGTAGCGCCGCAACTCCTCTTCATTGATGAAATAACGTACTAAAGGAGACAAGAAACGCTCCCAAATTGTATCTTGACGAACTGCCATAAGATTGTTTCAGAATGGATGACTGTTTCTACTACAGTCATTTTCTTTACAGATTTTAATATAACTTGGCGACAGATACTTTCCTCCTTTGGAGATAGGCTTGACATTTGTTATCTTTAAATAATACATTTATAATACACAAGCAATACATAAGTTACTGCCTCTCAACAGTAGTCATTAATCTACTAGAAAATAAGGAAGCGATTTAAATTGTGAATTGTGTTTTTATTAGTAGTTAACCACCAAAATCTTATATATGCCTTACGAAGAATTAGAAATTTCTACACCATCTCCAGTTTTATCTTGGGCAAATCACCCTTTAGGCTCAGAAGAAATTAAGATGGCAAAAAATGTAGCATCATTGCCATTTGTATTTAAACACGTGGCATTAATGCCAGATGTTCACTTAGGAAAAGGAGCTTTAGTTGGTTCTGTAATTGCTACAAAAGAAGCTATTATCCCTGCGGCTGTGGGTGTAGATGTTGGTTGCGGTATGGGTGCAATTAAAACACCATTTAAGGGAGAACAACTAGAAGGAAAACTGAAGAAAATTAGGCAGGATATTGAAGCAGCAATTCCTACTGGTTTCAACGAAAATAAAGATGTAGAAAAAAGTGTTACCAATTGGCAACGATGGCGTGATTTCCCTGACTTGCATTCAGGAGTACAAGACTTGCAAGGCAAAGCCATGAGACAAATGGGTTCTCTCGGTAGCGGCAACCATTTTATTGAAGTTTGTCTCGATACAGAAAACCAAGTTTGGCTGATGTTGCATTCCGGTTCCCGCAATATCGGTAATATGCTTGCTCAGTGCCACATTAGCACAGCCAAGGAATTGGCAAAAATGGCAGGAAACAAATTAGCCGATCCTGATTTAGCTTACTTTGTAGCTAATACGCCGGAATTCAATGCCTATTGGCGAGATTTGCAGTGGGCGCAGGATTATGCGCGTTTCAATCGCGATGTGATGATGGCGCGTTTCAAGCACATTATCGAGAAGCACCTAGCAGGCGGAAAGGCTACTAAACCTTTATTAGAGGTGAATTGCCATCACAATTACGCTGAAAAAGAAATGCATTTTGGTGAGGAAGTATACGTAACTCGTAAAGGTGCAGTCCGCGCCAAAAAGGAAGACTACGGGATTATCCCTGGTTCAATGGGGGCAAAATCTTATATCGTCAAAGGTAAAGGTCATGCTCACAGCTTTTGTTCTTGTTCTCACGGTGCAGGACGTTTGATATCAAGAAATAAGGCAAAAAATGTCTATACTCTTGATGATTTGATAGAGCAAACAAAAGGTGTTGAATGTCGAAAAGATACTGGTGTTTTAGACGAAATTCCTGGTGCTTATAAACCAATAGATCAAGTTATGGAAAATCAATCTGATTTGGTGGAAGTTGTGGCGACTCTCAAGCAGGTTATTTGTGTGAAGGGATGAATCAACGACTTTACTGAAGGCAAATTTTAGAGCGTAGAAGGCAGTAATAAATTAGAAAAAGGTAACTTAGTGTCTTCTACCTGTTAATCATAAAATGAATAAAAATAAGGATGATAAAAGGTGAATCAAAAAAATTTGAAAGTCTTTTTTGAAATTCATCAGGGTATACCCAGGCAAGGGCCTGGTGATTCTGAATCTACAAAAAAAGCTTTTCTAAAGATGGTTGATTTGCCATCAAATATAAAGATACTGGATATTGGTTGTGGAGCGGGCTTTCAAACTTTAGATTTAGCCAATTTGATAAATGGAAAAATTATTGCGATTGACAAGCATACTTTGTATGTCGATAAACTTAAACAGAAAGTTCTACAAAAAGAATTGTCAGACAAAATCGAAGTAGTAAATGCTGATATGTTTACCCTCGATTTTCCTCAGGCAAGTTTTGATGTTATTTGGGCTGAAGGTGCAATATACATTATCGGTTTTGAAAACGGAATAGAGCAGTGGAAGTCTTTACTTAAACAGGGGGGTTACTTGGCGGCGACAGAAATTACATGGCTTAAACCTCATCCACCAAGGGAACTAGAGGAATTTTGGAATGCAAATTATCCTGCAATGCAAGATGTTGATGGTAATTTGAAGATTATTCAAAAAAATAGTGGATATAAAATTATTGATTGGTTGATACTGCCGGAGTCAGCTTGGTGGAATCATTACTATAATCCCCTGGAAGAGAGAGTACAGCTATTAAAAAAACATTACCAAGATGATGTAGAGGCTCTTGAAGTTATTAATATGACTCAATTGGAAATTGACCTTTATCGGAAATACTCTGAATATTATGGTTATATCTTCTACATTCTTCAAAAATTGTCAAATTAACTCCTAGAAAAAGTTTTTGAGTCGGTTACACCCTATCAGGCAGTGGCACTCAAAGGCATGGATATACAAATAGGGAAAGCGATCGCCTCAAACAAGTACCGCGAATTTATTCTAAATTGCTGATTAACAAGATTGAAGCAGTTGACAGGATCTTGATTTTATTTTATTGTTTATTGCAAATAAATATCATTTATTAAGTGTAGTGTGAGTGCGATCGCAAGTGCTTTTACTACCTTAATATTGGCTTTTGGAGACATTAGTGCAGAAGCACACTTTGTCTATTATTTGAATTTTATTGGCAATTTGCAATAAATTTTATGCTTGCTATTTCGCAGTTAAATTTTATTAAAGGCATTTTTTCTTCTTGGTATAGCCGTTATACAAGTAAAGTTTTTCCTCAAAAATCTTTCCGTATTTTATGCTTTATTTTTAGCGTTGTATTTACCTTAGCTTGGGCAAGTCCAAGCCTAACTTTATCGCAACGAACTACAGAAATACTTTGGGATACTTACGGTATTCCCCATATTTATGCCAAAGATACCCCCAATGCTTTCAAAGCCTTTGGTTGGGCGCAGATGCAAAGTCACGGGAACTTGCTTTTGCGTCTGTATGGGCAAGCACGGGGAAGGGCTGCCGAATACTGGGGAGAGAAATATTTAGAATCGGATCAATGGGTTCTCACGATGAAAGTTCCAGAGCGATCTCGCTCTTGGTATAAGGCACAGACTCCCGCATTTCGTCGTTATTTAGATGCGTTTGCGGCTGGTGTCAACGCTTATGCTAAAGAACATCCCGATTTGATAGATGACGAAGTAAAAGTAGTGCTGCCAGTAAAATCGGAAGATGTATTGGCTCACCTGCAAAGAGTACTTAATTTTACTTTTGTAGTCAGCCCAGAGCAAATAGCAGGTATTACTGACGCAGAGCAAAAACCAGGATCTAACGGTTGGGCGATCGCACCGAAAAAGTCTGCAACTGGTAACGCAATGTTGCTAGCAAACCCACACTTACCTTGGACAGATTTATTTTTATGGTACGAGGCACAAATTAATGCACCAGGTATTGATGCTTATGGAGCAACGCTTGTAGGAATTCCAGTTTTAGCGATCGCCTTTAATGATAATTTGGGCTGGACACATACAGTCAATACTCATGATGGCTGGGATACTTATCAACTCAAGTTAGCTGATAAAGGTTATCGCTTTGACGGACAAGTTCGCCCCTTTCAAACAGAAACCCTTTCCTTAAAAATTAAGCAAAAAGACGGCACTTTGCGCGAACAACCACTAATAGTGAAAAGTTCTGTCCACGGCCCTGTTGTCAGCGAGAAAGATGGTAAAGTTTTAGCGCTAAGAGTTGTCGGGCTTGATCGTCCGGGCGTACTAGAGCAATGGTGGGACATGGCACGAGCAAAAAACCTATCTCAGTTTGAAACTGCGCTCAAGCGTTTGCAACTGCCAATGTTTACAGTGATGTACGCAGATAGAGCCGGAAACATCATGCACCTATTTAATGGTCAAGTACCAATGCGTCAAGAAGGTGATTTTGAATATTGGCAAGGTATAATCCCAGGCGACACCTCTAAAACTTTATGGACAAAAATTCACCCTTACCAAGATTTACCCCGCGTACTTAACCCAAAAAGTGGTTGGTTGCAAAATGCCAACGATCCACCTTGGACAACAACATTTCCACCTGTTATTAAAGCAGATAATTTTCCGCCTTACATGGCACCACGTCATATGTATTTCCGAGCGCAGCGATCGGCAAAAATGTTGGCGGAAGATCCCAAAATAACTTTCGACGAAATGATTGCATACAAACATTCAACCCGTATGGAACTAGCTGATCGCATTCTAGATGATTTAATTTCCGCAGCACAAAACCAGGGAAGTGAGTTAGCAAAACGAGCCGCTAAGGTACTGGCAGCTTGGGATAGACAAGCCAATGCAGATAGTAAAGGTGCAGTTCTTTTTGCTACTTGGGCAGAGGAAATTGATCCAGATCAGGCATTTAGTCAACCCTGGAATGAAAACTCTCCACGCACTACTCCCAAAGGTTTGGCAAATCCTGCAAGTGCAGTAGCAACTCTCGAAGCAGCAGCAGCTAAGGTAGAGAAAGCCTATGGTAACCTAGATGTAGCTTGGGGAGAAGTTTTTCGGGTTAGGTATGGAAATGTAGATTTACCAGCCAACGGAGGAGAAGGAAAATTAGGCATCTTTCGTGTACTCAACTTCGTTCCAAATTCTGATGGGCGCTTCCAATCGTTTGGAGGCGATTCTTATATTGCTGCAATTGAATTTTCTAATCCTGTACGGGCAATGGCACTTACTAGCTACGGTAATGCCACTCAGCCGAATTCACCCCACAAGGGCGATCAATTGCAGATGTTTGCCCAGCAAAAGTTGCACCCAGTTTGGCGCAATATGAAAGAGATTAAAGCTCATTTAGCGGAACGCAAGGAATTGTAATAAAAATGCCCCCAGAACTTCAGTTCTGAGCTAACAGCGTAAGTCCACTTCTAGGACTGAAATTTTTGTTTAGTCTACTTCAGTAGACTTTAGCTATTAGGTTTGAGAATTAATTCTCTGGCGAGATGGCAACGAAGCGGAGATTTATAAAGATGTGGGTTACGACAAGTCCTAGTCTCTAATCACCGATCGCAGTCCCTTTTACTTCATGCAGCGTTCTAGAAATAATCTCCACTAGCTGCCTTTGATCTGAATGCAAAAAGAAGTGATCGCCAGGAAGCATATGTACAGAGAAGGAATTGCTTGTTTGCTCTTGCCATGCTTGAAGTTGATCGTAACTAACTTCTTGGTCTTGCAAACCACCACAAACAGTAATGGGACAATTAAGTGGTGGCTGTTCAGTATAAACATAAGTTTCTAGAACTGCAAAATCTGCTCGCAGAATAGGTAAAAAAAGTTGCATCAGTTCGCGATTTTCTAGAACAGATTTGGGAGTACCATTTAAACGACGCAGTTCTTCCAAAAACTCCTGTTCTGGTAGATTGTGAATAGGTGGATCTGAATTAGGAATTTGAGGAGCGTGGCGACCAGATACAAACAGGTAATTTGGGCTGATATCATATTGTTTGCGAAGTAGACGGGTAAGCTCAAAACTCACTAGCCCACCCATACTGTGACCAAAAAAGGCGAATGGTTTGTCTAAATATGGTTGAATAGCAGATGCGATCGCTCTGACAAGAGGTTCTAGCTGAGTGAATGGAGGTGACTTCATTTGAGTTCCCCGCCCAGGAATTTCTACAGGGCAAAGTTCAACTGTTGTTGGTAAATAATCTCGCCATTGGCGAAAAATTAGAGAACTGCCACCTGCATAAGGAAAACAAAATAGTCGTACTGAAGCTTGAGGATTAGGTTTAGGACAGGTAATCCAATTCAAAAATTGCGTATTTGCCATTAGGGGATCGCTTTAATTTAATTAAGACTACAAATAATTTTTATCTGAAATAATAATAGCGCCAACCTTACTACAGGTAAGCGCTATTGTTTTACTTTAATTCAGGGATAAAAATATTAAAAGTGATTCCCTGAGGTTTAATATAATAAATTACCCACAATTTGGCTTTTTATACAGCACTGCGGCGGGTTAGTGCGTTCCAGATAAAAATGGCAATAATCGCACCAAGGATTGCCAATAAAATACCAGGAATACTTAAAGTAGGAGCTGCTAAAGTTAAAGTTCCCGTACTGAAGAATACGCCTAAACTACCACCAATAAAAGCACCGATGATACCTAATAAGATTGTTCCCAAAATACCGCCACCTTGATGACCGGGGTAGATAGCCTTAGCAATAGCACCAGCGATTAGACCTAAAACAATCCAAGCAAGTATGTTCATTTCTCTTAGTTTATTCAACGTTTTTTACTAACAGTAATAGAGTAACAATTTAATCGTTGTTATCCAATCTGTCCTTAGAACTAATTAAGGAGCATCTCAAGGAAGAAATGAAGGAATCTTGGAATTAATAGCATTTCTTTGGACGTATATCCTAATTAAGGCTACTTAAAATCAAGAAAAAGCTCCTAGTAGGTCTAAACTAGGAGCTATATTATTGCTTGGTAAGAGCAGTATATGCATTTCTAATTATCTGTTTCCTCCACTTGGAGAATTAAGCTGTTAGTCTTGAGATCTAAGTTCCATCAATAATTGCAATATCAATCAAAATTAGCTGGTAAAAGATTTTAGGTATGAGCGGATGCGAAAGCAAATATTGTCACTTTTAACATTGGTTGTACCAGTGACGCTGACAATCACCAGTTGCAGTACTCCAACTACTGACCAGTATGAAGCCACAGCACTTACTAGTTATACTTGGCAAGTAAAATATGCCTATAACTTAACTACTGAAAAATCACCGCGACTTGAAACCTTTGCTACTACCTCTTTGCTCAATCGCAATGGCGTTAAGCCTTCTGGTGCAGTTATTGGGCCTGATGATAAAGGTTTATGGTGGCCAACTTTACCACCACGACCTTCTGTTGATGAAGTGGAGCAACGGCAAAAACCTCAACAAGAGGCGAGCCAGCCCGAATTATTGAAAGCTGTGGAGTACAAACTAACGTATAGAGTTGGTGAGCAACAGAGGACATTACCCACTAACTACCAGGTTTATCGGCAAGTGGTAAAGGCGTATCCATCCCGCACCCCTTTGCAGCTAACTTTAGGAGTAGGTGATAATTCTGTCCAGAAAGCTGAACCTGCGGGTAATGAATAAAAATGAGTGATTTCTTGGAGGCGATCGCACTCAACAATACATTTGCACTAATACTTGAATACTATTTATACAATATATCTAAAATTTGATACAGTTGTCAGATAACATATAGACGGTAAATTTTTAATTAATTTCACCTCTATAAATTTCCCTAGATGTCAAGCTATGATTGCTCAACACTACGATTTAATTCACGTTGAAAACAACCTGCTTAGACAAATCAAAATTAAAGAAAATCAGTTAAAAATTGCACAAGAATCTAATATGCCCTATGTAGCGGAAGCATTACAGAGGCAATTGCTAGAATTACGGTGTCAGTCTTCAGAGCCGCAAGATTTTGAATTTAAAGCATTAATGAGTTTATTAGATGATTAAATTTGTTGATTTCATAACATAATCAATCCCAATCGCACACCTACACTTACAGCTTGGGTGCGGGTTGAAACACCAAGCTTATGAAAAATAGAAGAAATGTGAAACTTCACGGTATGTTCTGAGATCTGCAACCGTTTGGCGATCGCTTTATTTGCCAATCCAGAAGCGAGCATTTCTAAAACTTCGATTTCTCGTGGTGTCAAGGTTTGGATGGAATTGCTTAAACTTGTGTCACGAATACTATCTTTTAAAGACAATAAGGACTCAAGGACATCAGGGTGCAGAACTACCAAACCTAAAGCGACTGATTCCACAGCTGCAACAATTTCTGACTCGCTACTAGTTTGGGGCAAGATACCTCGAATACCAAAACGCAGTGCCTCTGCTAAGTTAAGGCTGTCAAGTTCATCAGTAATTAATAGCCAAGCACACGAGTATGCTTGCTCTGGGTTGGAAAGTAATTTTTCCCAATTCCAGTTCTGTAGATAGCCATTCAAATCTAGCAGCACCACATCAGGTTGTAATTGTCCAATTTCTTTTGTCAGTGCATTCAAGTCGGCTACGCTGCCTACCACCATGATTTTGGAATCAGTTACCAGCAGTGCTGACAACCCTGCCCGCACTAGAGGTGAGGCAGCGACTACCAGTACCCGAATCATCTTTTCTCCATAGGATTTTTAGCATCAGGCTGTGGATGAATTTCACCACAGAGAAAACGCTCAACAGTTGAACTGGGAATTGCCACACCTAAACCATTTACAATCATGGTATTAATTCCAACAACATGACCGAGGCAGTTGGCAAGAAGCCCGCCAGAATTGCCAGGAAATAATTGAATATCCGCCATCAGTAATCGTTCGTTCTTAGCAGAAACAATTCCAGTAGTGACTGCACCTTTATCAGCAAACGGATTTCCTACAGCTAAAACCAATTCCCCCACCCGCAATCCATCTGCATTCCCAATAGTTGCAGTGGGTAGATTGGTAGCAGCAATTGTGAGAGCGGCTAAATCCAACTCTGGAGCAATTTTAGTACGCACAGCTGTCAATACTCGTCCATCTGCAAGTTCAACAATCGCACGTCTGTTAAAAGCAACATGGGCGTTTGTGATGATGAGGCTACCCGGAAAAAGTGGAGATGACTGCCAAATCACACCGGAACCACCAGTAAAATAACTGCTACGCACTTTCACCGTAATAACACGTAGCTGTTTTCCTAAATTTGACAGTTCATCAGCAATGTTAGTCAATGTTGTGGTATTCATATGTGTCTTTAATGTTTAGTTGAGAATTAGTAATTAAGTAGCCCTTGCTGGAGTGCGTAAACTTAAGGCAGGGAACAGGACAATTAAACTCATCTGTCTCCTATTCCCCCCAGTCCCTAGCCTCTAGTCCTCTACTTACTCAGTTGCTCGTTCACCTACAATGATCGCTAATTCCATCAACACTCCACCCCTGACAAGTTGCATCTTCACAGTTTTGCCAATGCGATCGCTATGATTGAGCAGTGCCAGTACATCAACTGTATCGGTTACAGGATTGCCATCAAGCGCCACTAACACATCTCCGATTGTGACACCAGCTTTGTCAGCAGGACTATTATGCTCAACATTGACGACAATTACCCCAGTCGCAGCAGATAAATTGAGTGCGATTTGCAAATTTTTTGGTAACTGTACTGGTTGCATTCCAACACCCAAGTAACCGCGTGCAATCTTTCCAGCAGACAGCAACTGCTGTACTACTCGATTCACTGTCGCAGTGGGAATAGTCAAAGCTGTACCCCGTCGCCCCGATGTGTTCATGCCCACCACATAACCAGTTGCATCTACAAGTGGGCCGCCTGCAAAACCAGGATATAGTGTGATATCTGGGCGGATATATTGGTCGATATTACCGCCACTCAGACTCTGCCAAGCACCACTAACCGCACTTACAGTACCCATTGCAGCCCTAATGTCTCCATCGCTGCTTCTTGCTAATCCCAGTACTAGATGTCCAACTTTGAGGGTTTTAGCATCGCCGATTTGTGCCACTGGAATGTCTGCATTTTCTAGTTTAAAGACAGCGATATCAGTACTAGGATCGTGACCCAGGAGTATTACTGGTAGTTTGCGATCGCCTGCCAAGGTAACGGTGATTTCGTCATAGCGTTGAAGTGACTCATCTGAGGTAACAATAACACCATTACGCCAGTGGATACCGCTAGGAGAGATGCGCGAACCAGCATTAATTGCTACTACTGTCTTCTCCACCTGCTCTACAATGGCAGCAACACTATTAGATAAATCTAGTAATGAAGACATAAATTTTTCCACAAATTTTCCTAGATGCTCAGATTGTGCCGTTTTGTCTCTAAAAATGACATCGGAAAATTGGGCAGAATTTCACCTAGAAAAATGGGTAGGCTCAAATCTTGCATCTATGCTCTTGTCTGCCAAGAAATTTATTTCTTGGCTAAAAGCTAAAGTCAGTTTTAACTGACTTAAACTATAAGCCTAGTACTTCAGTTCCAGGCGTTTTAGGGGCAAGCTGTAGATGTGAGTAGGGGTGGGAAAGTCTGAAAATAGACTCTATGTTATGCTAATGGCAGCGAAAATCGAAACGTACTTCCTTTGTCTAGCTCACTTTCGACTTGAATCTGGCCTCCCTGCAACTCAACCAAACTACGTGTTATGGCCAAACCAACCCCAGTACCACCCGGACTGCGGGCGCGGGAGCGTTCTGATCGCCAAAATCGGTCAAAGACAAAAGGTAAATCCTTCGCCTTAATACCATGACCTGTATCAATCACTGCAATCCATAACTTGGGAGGTTCACTCCAAACCCGTACTGTAATAGATCCCTTAACGGTGTAGCGCAACGCATTGCCAAGTAAATTGACCATAATCTGCTCAACTCGCTCAGGATCGGCAGACACCAGGGGCAGATTGGGCTGACACTCCAAACGCAATACGGGCCCATCTTCTACTAGTTGATCGGAGAATCGCTGAATCAGGGAAAGCAGGAGTAGATATAGATCAGTAGGTTGAATATTGATCGGTAAATAGCCTGCCTCTGCCTTAGATAGTTCTTGAATATTATGAACTAAGCGACGTAATCGGGTTGTTTCTGCGGCTAATCGCTGAAATACTTCTGGTGAAGATTCGATTGTGCCATCTGCTAAACCCTCCAGATAACCCTCTAAAACTGTCAATGGTGTACGTAACTCATGGGTTAAATCTACTACAAGCTCCCGACGACGCTGTTCTACGTCTTCAAGATTTGATGCCATTCTGTTAAAGCTAGTAGCAAGGCGGTTCAACTCTAAAATTTCACTCTCAGTTACACGCGCTTTTAAGTTTCCCTGAGCAAATTGCTGAGTAATTTTCTCCATCTGAATTAGGGGTTGTACAACGCGCTTGGCAACGATGTAACTCAAGCCACCTGAAACCATTGCACCCATTACCAATGACCACAAAGCTCCCCGGCTCCAAGCTGACTCAAACTTCCAAATCAGATCGTTGCGAATTTCACTGAGGTCAAACCCTCGTCCTTCTAAACGCTTTAAATGTAAGTCAAACAGATGAGGTGAGAATACTCTACCCACTATCACAAGGGTTGCCAACCCAACTAACATGACAACAATGTGGGAAAGCAATAATCGCGATCGCAAACTGAGTTTACTCACAATTCATCCTAAAATAACTGGGTCTTCAAACTTATAACCCACTCCAATTACAGTTTTAACAAAAGTTGGATTAGCTGGGTCAGGTTCTATTTTTTTCCTAAGACGTGCGATGTGGGTATCAACAACTCTGTCTTCGCCAAAAAAGTTACTGCCCCAAAGTTTGTCAATTAGTTGAGTTCGATTCCAAACTCGACCTGGGTAACTCATAAATGTTGCTAACAGTTCAAACTCTAAGTTTGTTAGATCTAAAGGAGCTGATTGCTCTGCACTTAGAATCCGTCTTGCTGAACGTTGTTCAAGATCAATGATAAAGTGTTGAGTTTGATAAATTTGACTTTGCTTGCCGTGACGTAGTGTCCGTCGTAGGAGCGCTCGCACACGAGCTACCAGTTCTTTTGGGCTGAAGGGCTTGATCACGTAGTCATCTGCTCCAGTGGACAAACCAATGACGCGATCAATTTCCTCACCTTTGGCTGTCAACATCAGGATGTAAGGATCTTTGGAGCTTGGTTGCTGTCGAATACGTGCACAAACTTCTAATCCGTCTAAACGAGGAATCATCAGATCCAGAATAATCAAGTCAGGTTTTTGCTCCTGAAACATCTCAATTGCAGTTGCTCCATCTCGACAATGGCGACAAGAAAATCCCTCTCTTTCCAAATAAAGTTGAATTAACTGAGCAATCTCAAGCTCATCCTCAACAATCAAAATCTCCATTAGCCTGATGAAAGTTTTTCTGTCAATAATCATATCAGTAAAGCATGAATACTTTGAAGATTTAGTAAAAAGCACAAGGAGAACTACAAAGAAATTGCAAAAGCTAATTTCCAGTGACATCAAAGAATTACTTACTATTAAGTAATCTCATGGCTTTTATTAATTTATATAAACGCTAAATAAGTTTTAACCTATTATTAAAGCTATTAAATTTGTCACAATATCGTCATAGCAATCACACATTGTTGTAAAAATAAAATTGTAAATTCACAGATAACTAAATAACTAGAATTTCTGTAGTCAATTAAATTTGATTTTCTTTATTTTTATACTATTTTACTAGGAGGTCATTTATAGAGTGATTATTAAGTAGAGGAGGTAAAAAACGGTCAGATGTTCTCCCCACCGAACTTCAGAAGTTTCCTCCAGGACGCTTCGCGTAGACGCGCTCTGCACGGCTTCAAGGTAGAGTACGGCGGTAGACGCCGCTCTGAGTTCTCGTTTTATTACCGTTGTGTTACGGCTATGCGAGAACTTGAGAGTTTAAGAATGTGGGAGAATTAGCCGTAACGCAACGCATAACGCATCCTACAGTTTAAGGTTTACTTTATAAATCATCTCTCAAGTTTTTTATTTTTTGTGCTTTAGCGACTTCATAATGTTCTATTCTTACTTTTTCATTGAATTTCAAAATAACTCACTCTTCTTAGAGGTAAATGAAATTGGAGCAACTCAATCAACAAACAGAGCAACAGTCAGTGCTCCCTTTAAGAAATGCCAAAAATAAATTACTCACTATTACCATACCCACATATAATCGTGAATATTTACTTGATAAATAACTGGCATAGTCAGCTGATGTCAATTCATAGTGGCGTAAACTATAAACTTAATAAACTGGGAAAAGATAGCATCTTTAGTT
The DNA here is from genome assembly GCF_030381805.1 of Chlorogloeopsis sp. ULAP01. Classification (NCBI taxonomy): domain Bacteria; kingdom Bacillati; phylum Cyanobacteriota; class Cyanophyceae; order Nostocales; family Chlorogloeopsidaceae; genus Chlorogloeopsis; species Chlorogloeopsis sp. ULAP01. The sequence continues at coordinate 684,595 of NZ_JAUDRH010000001.1, read as the reverse complement.
TTTGAGCAAAGAAACTGACATAAGTTAGACATAGCTATGTCATATGGAATTAATAGCGTGAAAGTATCATTATTTATGGTTTTTCAGGTTTAACTGAAAAACTAGAACATAAATTAGCACGCTTAAAAAAGTTTATAAATTCAGTTATACCTATGCCTGCTTTTTTCTTTGCTGTGGTTTTTATCGGCTTAATAACTTTATCTGGCTGGGCTGCGATCGCCTACTTGTTTCCTAACAGCCATTCTCAAGACTAAACTCTACCGCCATAATTAATGTATAAATATTTACATATTTAAAGTAGAAGAGAAAGTAAATTTTGCAACTATTATATAAATTTTGTATTAACTAGTTCATTTTATTTTTAAAAATTTATACTTAAACCGGAACTGGAATAATTTTGCCAAGATATTCCTATTCCAATTTTCTAATCGATACTCTCATTAGAATAAATTTTAATTAAGTGAAAGTACTGTTGTAGCGTGCTTCTGAATTCCATTAGCATTTATCTCAAATAGATCAGCGTTGGATAGAGAGTAAGATATATGACGATTCTATCTGAGTTTTTAGCTATGACTATATTTGGGCTAGGCATAATACAGAAAGCTTTGTATGGCTTACATAACAGGATATCCTGAGGAATAAATAATTCCAAAATAGGTGGTTGTTAGCTGCTGAGAGGCTCACAACATTAGTATCCGCAACTATTTAAGCTTGAAATCGGGTAATATAAGTTATTTTACTGAAGAATAAAAACTTAAGGAGTGTTGGCAGTGAACAGGATACAATTAGCTTTAGTTGTTAGTTATTTAGTCACAACTGGCTATTTTTCTCTCACTTACTTAAGATTTTCTCTACGCCATCCTACTTGTTCTCCAGAAGAAAGTTTTTTATCTCTAGTAATGTTTGTGGTGACAACAATTTTATGGCCCTTATTGATTCCCATATCTTTGGTACAAACATTTAAACTCAAGGAATTTAAATTCAGCACAGTAGTTCCCGTACTTGTAGCCATATCTGCATTTAGCTTTGTACTTCACATGGCGTAGCTGGGTTTATTAGTAGTTTGATACATTAATTTATTGTTTCCTTATACCATTTCTATATGAAGACACATAGAGATAACCCACCGCCTGCGGCACCTCCCCTTGCCAAGGGGAGGTTGGGAGGAAACAAAATAATGTGCAGCTTTACAGAGAATTGGGATTAGTTTGAATCAAATAAGCTTTGCTTAACATTCAAGCCTCCCTCGGCATTTTAAAATGCTAAGTGATACAACTCATGAAAGAGGAATATCATGGGATCTGCTGAGATACAGGGAGTATTATGGGGAGCAGCAGCTGGGGATTGGGCTAACTATCAAGAAGCTACCTCTGTTCCACTTTGGCATGATGTTTTGTATGCTGCTCGCGCTGGAGAGGGCATGAAAATTCTCGATGCTGGATGCGGCGCTGGTGGTGCGTGCATTGAAGCAGCCAAGCTTGGATGTGAGGTGACGGGTGTTGATGCTAGTGCCTCACTATTGGCGATCGCACGTCAACGATTACCTCAAGCACGGTTTGAACAAGCCGATTTGGAATCACTGCCCTTTAGAAACGAGGAATTTGATGGTGCGATCGCAGTCAACTCAGTTATGTATGCTACTGATATGCAGCAAGCGATTAAAGAATTGGCAAGAGTAACTCGCTTGCACAAAAGAGTGGCGATCGCTTCTTGGGGCAAACCAGAAGACTGCGAAATGAGAGATGTCTTTAGTGGAATAATCAGTATTTTACCTTCTAAACCGTCGGGTGGCGGCCCTTTTGTGCTTTCTGCACCCGGAGTATTGGCAGCACTGATTGAAAGTTCGGGATTGCGCTTTGTAGAACAGGGTGAAACTCGTTGTGATTTTAGTTACCCTAACATAGATATATGCTGGCGTGCTTTGTCTTCGGCGGGTTCTTTGCAAGCAGCCATGAATGCGGTTGGTGAAGCCGCAGTACGGGAGAAAGTCGAAGATACAGCAAGAAAATACACAGATTCATCAGGTGCAATTACTTTTCGTAACACCTTTATTTGGGTAGTAGGGGAGCGTGTCTAATAGTTATGCAGGCTTATACAATTTTGGATTTTGGATTATTGCCTTGGTGTATCTAGATTTGGTGAATGCATCCACCCTTAATCACTTTTCAAATTGGTATTGGGTGTGGCTGTAGCAATCATCATTCCCCACAAAATCCCAAATCTGACTTTACTGGCGCGACGAATTTCAAATCCTCCTACCGTCAGCAAATTATGAAATTCAGCTTGAGAGTAGCACTGCTTGTAAGCAGAGTCAAAAATTTTCAGTATTACATCACAAACCTGACACAAAAAATAATCCCTGCACCAATCCAAAATTACCACGCAACCATCGGGTTTGAGAACTCGTTTCATTTCTGTTAGCGCGGCATTGGGGGCATCAAAGTAGTGAAAGGCACTGGCAGACACAATGACATCAAAACTATCATCTGCGAAAGGTAGTTGTAGTGCACAAGCAGTTTGAAAAGAGACGTTAGTGTATTCATGACACTTGTTTTGAGCTATTGCCAACATTTTCTGAGAAATATCTACCCCAACCATATGTTGAGTAGGATTTTCAGCTAGTACAATCTTTTCAAATTCCCCGGTTCCACAGCCAACATCTAAGACAGTTGCCGATGGTGGAATTGCTGCCCAATTTTTGAGGAACAATAGGGTATTTAAAATATACCTACTCCAACGGCGATCATAGACGTTCGCCATCTGGTTATATTGCTGGCTAACTTTAGTTTCCATCATGATGAGTTTTTCGCTTCATGTAACAACATCTGTGCAAATTGGTGACATGGATGATTGGTGGATAAACCACTGCGCCAAATCACAAATAGTTCTTTGCGTAAAGGCTTGCCATCTACATGGATCGGAATGGCTTGTAGTATACCTGCTGCAACTTCTTGAGTAACTGATTTTGACAGCACTATTGAAACTCCCAGCCCTGCTTGTACTGCTCTTTTTACAGCTTCTGTGCTACCCAATTGCATAGAAATTCGCATCTTCGCAAATTGCTCACCAAAGTACTGTTGTAGCAAACGCCCTGTACCTGTACCTCGTTCACCACCCAACATTTCTACAGTTTCTAGATAGGCTTTGGGTACACTGGGCAAATTACACCAAGGATGATGTGGTGGCACTATTAATACAAGTTCTTCACTTTGCCAAAGTTGAACTGTAAAGCCGGGGCGATGATCCCACCATTCCATTAGTGCTAAATCTACTACTCCAGTTTCCAGCTTGTGAGCGATCGCTGGATTTGGTTCGATTGCTAAATCAACATGGCAAGAATTTCCATACTGCTGCAAATAATATTTTACATAGGAGGGTAAAAGGTAAATACCAATGTTAGAACTTGCTCCAATTGTAAGTTTAGAGAGTTTGAGGGCAGATACTGCTCGCTCTGTCGTCAAAATTAAGCTCTCGGCATAGGGTAGAAATATTTGGGCAGTAGAAGTTAGTTGATTGCCTTTGCGATCGCGAACTATAAGTTGAGACTTGAGGATTTCTTCTAACTTTTTGATGTGTTGTGATACAGCAGGCTGAGAGATTCCCAGTTGTTTGGCAGCTTCACGAAAACTCCCTGTGCGCACAACAGCTAAAAAGGTTTGTACATAATCCAAATTCATTCACGTACACTGGAAATTAGGGAACAGAGAATAGGGAACAAAGAACAGTTTGAAGAATGTATAATATCAATTTTGGATTTTGGATTAAAACCATTGATTAATAGGCTAGTCAAGAATCTTGAAACAAAACTCCCGCGTGCCAATTCGGTATAGTTAATTTTGTTGAAGTATTTAAAACTAATTAGACTGAACGGGGTAGTTGATTGCACCTTGGGGAGATTTGCCCTGTAAAACTTGTAGAATATTTTCGGCTGCTTCTAGCGCTATGTTGCGGCGCAAATCGTCAACAGCAGATCCGAGATGTGGTGTCAGAAAACTTTGATTTATGTTTTCCAGTAAATACTGAGGAATACTACTGGGGCGATCGCTGCGATGCCAATCTTCCATTTCAAATACATCAGCAGCATAACCTGCCAAATGTCCAGAAGCTAGTGCTTCACTTACAGCCTGCTCATCGACTACAGAACCGCGACAGGGATTAATCAGAAAGCTGCCTGGTTTCATTTTTGCTAAAGTGTTGGAATTAATGAGATGAAATGTTTCTGGTTGTATAGGCACCATCAATACGACAAAATCACTGGTAGTTAGTAGAGTCTGAAAAGATACCTTTGATAAACCCCAGGCTAGTTCTTGAGCCTGAGTTAAAGCAACAGGATCGCAGTAGAGCAGTTGCATCTCGAATCCTGACAGGCGTTGAGCAAGTGCTTTTCCCAATGCACCCATGCCCACAATTCCCAGTGTGCGATTTGCCAAGCCCATACCGTATAACTGAGGTTGCCAACCAGTAAAGCGATTTGTGCGAATTAGGCGATCGCCTTCTAGCATCCGACGTGCTAACCCAATTATTAACCCAACTGTGAGTTCAGCCGTAGGGGCAGAGAGCAGAGAAGGTACGATTGTAAACCAGATACCTCGACGCGTACAGGCATCAACATCAAAATTATCGTAGCCTTTGAGGGCAGCAGCAATAACTTTCAGTTTTGGGCAGACTTGGAGAAATGCTTCATCAATGCGATCGGGCATGAATACCATTAATGCATCCGCATCTTTTGCCAGGTTCAGGATTTCCGCACGGGCTAAAGTCTCCCGGCTGGGATTGGCAATCACCTCACAGCAACGGCTGAGGTATTCAATCACTTCTGGATGCACCCAGTGAGTAATCACAACTTTGGGCTTCATAAGCAATCCTCAAACCAAACGCCGACGCAAATATCCACTGAATCCATCTACCAGCGTTACCATTACTAAGATGACAAGCAATATCGCCGAGACTTCCTTGTAGTTGAGAATGCGTAAAGCTCCAATCAATTCAAAGCCAATTCCACCAGCACCAACTGCTCCCATCACAGTAGAAGCACGGAAGTTGTATTCCCAACGGTAAAGAGTAACATCTACCATCTGTGGCAACACCTGCGGCAGAACACTATGGTAAATGACTTGAAAATTGTTCGCACCAGCAGCGCGTGCAGCTTCAATCGGAGCTTCATTGACATGTTCAATATATTCGGCAAAGAACTTGCCCACCATCCCAATCGAGTGCAGCCCAACTGCTAATGCACCAGGCAGCGCCCCAAACCCAACCGCCGCAACCAAAATAATACCCATAATCAGTTCTGGTACAGATCTTAAACCATTAAAGAGTAGACGAGCAAATTGAAATACCACTGGATGGGGTGTAGTATTGGCAGCAGCCAACAATGATAGTGGCAAAGAAAAACCAACAGCGATCGCTGTTGCAGCAATACTCATTGCCAGCGTGTCAAATAGAGGTTTAATCCAGCTTGCGGCTTCACTAAAGTCAGGCGGAAGCATCTGGCGAATTAGGTTAATACCACTTGGAACACCTTTTGCCAATCGTTCCGTATCCAAAAGGCCAACCAGAAAAAAAGATATCGCAACAATGGCAACAACAATAGCCCCTTGTACTAAATAGCGATACCTCTGTCGCCGTTGTTCTCTAAGCAGCGTCTCAAATTTTTGATAAGTTTTTATTGTCATGAAACTTAATTTTCAAATCAGCTATTCACGGGAAAATTCCACAACGCTCGTCATGAAAATTTGACTCTTCCTACATCCCTACACCCATTTTCAAGACAGATGAGTCAGTGATGAGATAGTTGGAGAATCTAGATTTGTACTCTACAATCGATTCTCCTAACAAGTTGCTTACTGATTCAATTTGGCAAAGTCAAGATTTAAAGTTTTGCCCAAATCGCGCACTACATCATAATCTTGATCATCAATAGCACCAAATCCATCTGCTTTGAAAGCTTTCAAGACTTTTTCATCTTTGAGATCGAGAAATGCCAAGCGAATTTTTGACTTTAGTTCTGGGTTTAAGTCAGAGCGCATTGTCCAAGGGTATTGAGGATATGGTTTAGATTCTGCAACCACCTTGACTTTATTATTATCAATCACTTTGCGCTCAATTAGGGTTTCAAAAATTGGTTTGCTTAATCCACCAACTTGAGCATTATTATTTTGAACTGCAACTGCAACTGCGTCGTGAGAACCGACAAAGGCTTCTTGATAGTCTTGTTTGGGTTGCAAGCCTTTCTCAGCCAGCATTGATTTGGGAATTAAATGACTGGAAGTTGAAGCTTGATCGCCAAACGCTACTGTTTTACCTGCAACTTTTTCAATCGAATCAATCCCGCTTCCTGTATTGGCAATAATCACTGATTGGTAGGTTGTCTCACCATCTTTTTTTAAGGCTGCAAATGGTTCAATATTACTTTTAGTTTTAGCTAATACATAGGACAAGGGGCCGAAGTATGCTAAATCTAGGCGACCATTACTCGCAGCTTCAATCATGGAAGAGTAGTCAGTGGTTACTACTAATTCAATATTTTTACCTAACTTTTCTTCTAGATACTTTTCTAGCCCCTGATTATTTTTGATGATTGTTGAAGGAGTTTCATCAGGCAGAAGGGCGACTTTTAAAGTTTTGGGATCGGCGACATCGGGATTAACCATAGTCGCAGGGCTAGTACTTAGAGAAGAAGCATTAGTAGCAGTTCTATTATTGGAGGCTTGACAGCCAACCAGTGCAAATACAGCTAATGCGACAGAAGCAAGCACTTGTTTATTGATTGCGATCGCCATTGATATTCTCCTGATCGTTGAGACAATATGAATTGCTTGAAATTTCAACTGGCAACTTCTTCTAATTCATTGGGGGTTGTATCATCGCTGTTGCCGTAAATTCCGTCAAGCTCGCTCTCCCCAATATCCACCGCCCTGCCATCAAAAACTACACAACCTTGACATAGCCCAACAATGCGATCGGCATAGGCTCTAGCTAAATCAACTTGGTGCAGACTGACGATAACGGAGATGCCATCTTCTTCACAAATCTGACGCAGGAAAGAAAGAACTTTATGAGCACTGGCGGGATCGAGACTGGCGACTGGTTCATCTGCCAGAATCAACTGTGGCTGCTGCGCTAAAGCACGAGCAATTCCTACCCGTTGCTGCTGCCCACCACTTAAGTTATCTATTCGTATCAAAGCTTTACTCAAAAGCCCAACTCTGTCTAAACATTCTAAGGCAATGTATTTGTCAGCTTTCGGTAATGGCAACAAGCTCCGCAGTGTTGAATGATAAGCTAAACGTCCAATCAGTACATTCTCTATTGCAGTCTGTCGTCCAATTAACTGGTGTTGCTGAAAAATCATGCCTGTGCGTTTTCGGTGCTGATGCAATACCCTGGGTTCCTGTAGATTTCCCAAACTTTTAACAGTTATGCGCCCTGCACTCACCTGCTTTAGTCCATTTAGACACCGCAGTAAAGTTGATTTGCCTGAGCCAGAAGCTCCTAATATTACTGTAAACTGCCCTTGATCAAAGCCCAGAGAAATTGATTTCAGGGCTTGAATTCCGCCGGGGTAAGTCACACTCAAGCCGTCAAGCTCAATCATAATTCTTAGAAAATTACGATAGTTGGGGTAATAAGCTTTATGACTGTTCCTTTTTAAGCAGCCAAACCTAGTATTAGATGTCAAAAAGTGTGATCAGGCACTTGAGATAGAGAAAATTTGATTTAAAAACATAATCAAAAAACAGTTTTGATAACAATAACTTCTCACACTCTCTTAAAGACTGAGTTAAGTTTTGATTGTTTTCAGATTAAAAACAGACATAAAGTTATGCAAGTTATGCCAAGCTAAAATATTTGCTTTTGGAACTTTAAGTTTGATTAAAAGTATAAAAAGATATTGTCAAACCCAGTTTGGTTGCGTAAAAAAAGAGCTGATCAATACTGGAGTGGTTGACAGATGAATATATCTTTTGTTCTAGATGTTGCGATCGCCTTAATTTTTATCTATCTAATCTTGAGCTTATTAGCTTCTGAAATTCAAGAGTTGTTAGCTACTGTACTGCAATGGCGAGCGGCTCATCTGAAGAAGTCAATTGAAATTCTGTTGACTGGTGGCGAAGGAACAAAAAATGATCGCCAAGTTAAAGAAATTGTTCAACAGCTTTACGATAATCCTTTAATCAAAAATATTAGTCAAGAATCCAAAGAGGGTGTTGAGGCATGGTTGCGTCAGTTAACTCGATCTATTGTCATCTTTGGTAGAAAAAGCCACCAAATTACTCTCAAGGGCAATGAGCCTTCGTATATGCCCTCCGAAACATTTGCAACTACCCTACTAGAGAGGCTCAATCTTCCTCAATTAGCTCAGAAGATGACAGCTCTTAATCTCCAGAAAATGATCAAAGAGGAAATAATTCTCAAAATTGAGAGTTATGTCAGTGATGGAAATCTGCAAATTACCGAGGAAACTCGCTACACCTTAAAAAACGAGGCTGAGGGTTTCAAGCAAAGAATTAATAGTATTCGTGCCGATTTTTGTCATCGCAAAGCAACTTTACTGACTAGTGTAAATCGACTCCGGGATGAACTAGATTCATTCATTGCCATATCTCAACTCCTTGCACCTATCTCAGTTCAACATTATACTCATGGCGAGCACACAGGTGATCCTCAAGTGGCAACGTTTATTACGCAACTCAAATCTCTTAAAAACGCTATTTTCTATCAGGGTAATCCTAGCTATCACAATGATCATTACAACAGTACAGATGAGTTGCTGCGACGGTTACAGCCAAGTCTTGCCCAAATTCTAGATCTGTTGGTGGGTGAAGTTAAAAATAAACACAGCAAATTAGAGCGGGTGAACGAGGCTTACAAGTCTTTTAAAGAGGAGTTTTGCAACCTAGATAATAACGACGATATCTATAAGGCATACCAGGCAATCGAACAAGACATTATTAATATCCGCGATCGCCTACCTAATTCAGTGCGAGAAAGCTTTGCGGCTTTGGCAAGACGCGCCCAAGTTAATCTCAAACGTACTCAAGCTCACGAACAAGCCATAGCAGAAGAGATTCATCAATTCCAAACTGAAATTCAAGTTTGGTTTGATAGCTCGATGGAGCGAGCATCAGGTGTTTACAAACGCAATGCCAAAGGAGTTGCCTTTGCGATCGGTTTTTTGCTTGCCATTATTTTGAATGCAGACACCTTTCATATTATCAGTCGCCTGAGAACAGACTCTGCTCTACGGGATATGCTGGTTAAAAATGGAGAATTAACCACTCAAGCTTGCCTTGGCTCAACTAATTCAGGTAGATTGGAATGTTTCCGACAAGAGGTAAACCAAACAATTCCATTACCAATCGGACGAGATGCAACTAACCTCAAGCAGCAAGCTCAAGAAAGCGAGAATTGGTTGTTTCCACCACTGAGAAGTTTTTTGGGTTGGGTTGTCAGTGGGTTGGCGATCGCAATGGGTGCGCCTTTTTGGTTTGAACTGCTCGGCAAGATTATCAATGTTCGCAACTCAGGTAAACCTCCTGTAAAAAGCAGCGTTCATCCAAGCGCTGAATAGTCCGCTCTTTGCTAGAAGCTACTGCTGCTCCTGAATGTACTGGTTTAGATTTTTTGCTATACTCCTAATTACAGGATTTATTTTCGGTTGAGAAATTGGTTTTAGCAATTATAACGCGTCTCTCCGAATCTAACTCTACATTTTGTTGATTTCGGAGATGAGCTATGTCGATTTATATTGGTAACTTATCCTATGAGGTTACAGAAGAAGACCTCAAGGGGGTTTTTGGCGAGTATGGTAACGTTAAAAGCGTTCAGGTACCAATGGATCGGGTAACTGGACGTCCTCGCGGTTTTGCTTTTGTAGAAATGGATACAGAAGCACAAGAAACGGCAGCCATTGAGGGACTTGATGGTTCTGAATGGATGGGACGTGATATGAAGGTTAATAAAGCCAGACCACGCCAGGATAGAAATCAAAGAAGTTATTCAGGCGGGAACTTTGGTAATAATAACCGCAATAGTCGTCGCTATTAAAAATTTTAATAAAAATTAACATCAAGAGTCTCCAGCAGATCAAATAAATCAAATTGCTTGGCTGTGCTGGAGTTTTTGCTTTTATGTAAATTCCACTGTTTACCTGTAAAGGAGTAATAAGTAATGACGCAAGTAGTACTGGGAGAAAACGAAGGTATTGAGTCAGCTTTGCGAAGATTTAAGCGCCAAGTTTCTCAAGCAGGTATCTTCCAAGATCTGAAAAAAAATCGTCACTTTGAAACTCCATTACAAAAAGAAAAGCGTAAAGCTGTTGCCAGACGCAAGCAACGTTCGAGAAGCGGTTCTCGCTACAGATAAAACACGACAAGAACAGTTGGGTAGCAACAAGATTTCCTTTACGGAATTACAGCAATACAGGATGTATGAAGGAGTGTGTTCACAAAGTTTTGCTGATACTGTTAATTACTAAACTCTTGCTGTGCTGTTGACGGGAAAATGCTACGACTTTATCATGTTTTACTCGGTGGTGTTTTAGTATTGTTGCTACCGTTAGGAATCAAGGTTGTTAGTCCGCGCTTATCTAGAACAAATGGTATGCCAGAACAACCTCATGCTTCTTCTTTAGCATCAAAATCAAATCAGGGTAATCTTTGGAAGAGTATTTTGGATCAAACGGCTTCTCCTACAGGTTGGCAAGTCGCTGCTTGTGATGGAAATACGTCTGTGTTGTGTGTATCTGCCAATGGAAAACGTTTGGGTACAGTGGAGATAGCAGTTTATCCATTAGAAAAACAGCAGAACTTTCAAAATTTACTGCGTCAGGCAGGGATTGAACCTGGCAAAAATATAGATTACCAAAATCCTCAGTACAAAACTCAGGTATCAACAGCGTTGAATGCTTGGGTTAATGACTATTACACATTTCTATCAAAAGAACGTCAAGGTAGTTACGGCAATCGCATTGCTTTTTCAACTCATCCCCCGCAACAAGCTCAGGTTGGTAAACTCCAAGGACTGAGTTATGGTTTTACTGGGGTGAAGGTACAAGGTGGAGTACAGGAACACCATCTTGGTTATGTTGCCTTTGATGGTAAGAATCTTTATGTGATTAGAACTGCTTTTAATCCAAGTTTAAAAACAGGTAAGTTTGAGCGATTGGAAAATTTGGCAATCTTTGAACCTTATCTGCGTGCGATCGCTGCAAATTTGCGATTACCGTAATTCTAAGTTCAGAGTCTTGATTGTATAGTTTTATTAAACGCAGAGGCACCCCAAGGAAACGCGGGGGTACGCAGAGCTTTGTCAAATTTAATTCGCTACGATTACACATTTACATAACTAGATTTGTCAACTCATTCATAAAAGCACGGAGGGTAGCCGTGCCTTTATGAATAAGCTAAATCTCAGCTACGGCTCGTTCAATTAATCGACGTGCCAGGGTTTGTGTGCCTGTATGTTCGTAGTAATTTGTTGCCACATCTAAGAATGCTGCTAGGTAATCTAACTTGTCATCGGTAACTTCGACAAAGTTTTGTAAATGGTGAACTACCTTTTGGGGCGTTAAATTGCGTGAGGCAACTAAACCGCTCATCCAACCTTTAACTGAGTCAAAGCTCTCGCCGATAAAATTCAATTTGCCAGCAGGATTGTTTCCTGGAATTGCATCCTGAATGCTCTTAAAAGTGGAGTTTTGTTCTAGCTCTTGTGGGCTTGTCTGGTTAATCAAAGATATACCTTTGCTGATAAAGTCAGGGCCAAGAGGTATCAAACCATCAACACAAACTAGCGCTACCATGCGGATTAATGACTCGCCGCTATACTCACCCAAAGAAGCAACAAAGTCTCCAATGCTGTCTCCGGGAATGCCGTTGATGCTACAAAATGCCACTAACTCTGCCACTAATTTCAAGCATAAGTCAATGGTTTGGGCTTTGTCTGGTTTAGGAGTAACAGCGTTAAGAAAGCCCAATAAGGGAATTTTTTCTCCTACCTTATTAGCTAAGGCTGCTGCGCCAAGAGCTTTATCTGTACTATCAACGGTTTGATACAACCACATTGCCCGTTGATATCCTTGAGAGCGATCGTTGTAGAGATATATTGCCCGTTCACCGATCGCCTGAATTAGACTATCGTCGGTTTCGCCAGTTACGGTTTTAATTGTGTTGACAAAACCAACTACGTTTTGCCACTCACCAGGAGCGACAAAATCCAACGAGTTAAGCATTGAAACAGTTAAGTTACTGGTTGGCAACTCGTCAACCAACTCAAATATTGGTTTACTCACAAAAATCTCCTTATTTATATTTAGTCATTTGTCATTGGTCATTGGTCATGTGTTCTTCGCTAATGACAAATAACAAATGACTGAGAACAATCTTTTATTTCAGTCGTGCCAGCCCGTTGAGATTAAATTTTTGGAGCCAAGCTTCGCGATCGCTGGCTGTAAATGATGGCGAGCGGGAAAGCACTTTTACTTGGTAGCGATTGTTTACCAGTACTGCTGTTTGTGTATTGCCAATTTCCCGCGCTGGATAACCTGCAATTTTTTTAGTGCTGTTTGCATAGCTAGCTGCTGTTGTTGGTGTGCTTGTGGTATCAGAAATAGCCAGCATCGCCATATCTTTACCATCTTTTTTCAATTTGGCTTCAGCAAAACCTTTCTTCTCTTGAGTGAATACACGTTCATAACCATTTCCCGCAGGTGGAAAAAATTTGTTAAATTCGCCACCTTGAGTAGCATTTTTAGCAACGGCTTGTCCTGCTTTTTGTCGACTACTTTCTTGCTGCACTTGATCAAAGCGCCCCGGTTCTTTGGCGGTGCAAGCTGTAGTCAGTAGTAATACTGATAATAAAACAACTGCAAAAATTTTACGAACACGAAGAAAATTCATGCTTGGCTCCTGTTAATGCTGAACTGAATAAATAATGAAGTCAGCTATACTGAAGGCAATCAGTAAAAATTATTTCACACTTTTTTATATCCTTCAGATTCTCTTCAAGGCAATTATCAGCGTTTTGATTGGTCAATACCAGAAAATTCACTTTTTAATAACAGTTGCGTGGAGGTTACTAATTTTCTTTGGTTAGCTACTAATTTAGAACAAAAGTCAGAGTTAGAAGCTATTGATTACGCTGCAAAATCTTTACCTCAGTAACTGCGATTAGCAATCACGGCATAGAATGGATCTCCACCACCACTAAACCACTGGAGAAAATTAGGAAGCTGACTGGTATGAACAATCACTTCTGGGGTAGTAAATCCAGGATGTGACTGGAAATAGCTTTTGACTAATTCAACTCTAGTTGCTTCTGAACCGTCCCGCCACGCTTGAATTGCCTTTTGAAAAAACATTCGGTTAGAAAAGCTAATAATTGCCACACCACCTGGTTTCAGAACGCGGTGGATCTCGGAAAATACTGCCTCAGGATATTGCAAATATTGCACAGAGACACAATTGAGAACCGCATCAAAATCTTGATCCTGGAGTGGTAACTTCGGATTTGCATTGAGATCTTGTACAAAATAATGATTTAAGCGAGGATTGCGTGCTAGTTCTTCAGCATTGAGTCCGTGTGCTTCTACATGGGCAAACTCCATTTCTTCTGGCAAATGGGATACCCAACTGCTCATCATATCAAGAATGTGAGTGTTTGGTTGCAGGCGTTGGCGATACAAATCTGTTAGCTGTTGAATGAACCCTTCATCCACATGAGTAACAAAGCGTGGAAAAGAATAAAACAGCTTGTCGTCGCCTGCGTCTATCTTATTACGTTGATCTGGTCTTAGCAGCATAAAAATCGAATTTAAGCAAGATTTTGCCTATATCTGTTAGCTTGTTAGAGATTTTTTGGTGAAAAAAGTTGGATCTCACCATACATATATTAAAAAAAGTCTGAAAAATTAGGTGATTTACATAGTAAACAGGGAACAGGGTTGGGAGAATAAGGGACAGAGAAAAACTGTAACCTTTAACCTGTACCCTTTTTTTATTGACGGAATGTTATTGAAAATACTAATTTCTCCCTCAATTTGGCAGCGTTTACACCTCTGGGCGGGTTTCCCTTACATTAGTCTGCTAATTTGGCTACTGCCATTATTACTATTGAGTTCTGGACATAGTAGCTTGATGGCGCATGATGAAGGATTATATGCTTGGCGATCGCGCCAAATGTTTGAGTCTGGTGACTGGATCAATCCTTGGTCAGAACCCCATCATAAAACCCCTGGTTTCTATTGGTTAATAGCCACTTCTTACATTTTTTTTGGTATTAGTGAAACTAGCGTGCGTCTGCCAAGCATGGTTTTTGGTGTTCTGAGCGTGCTACTTCTATACGAAATTGGGAAAATTCTACTTGGTAAAAAAGTTGGCTGGCTTGCTGCTGCAATTTTGAGCGTAGAATTTCTCTGGTTGCAATATTGTCGTTTAGGCACACCAGATGTGCCGATGATTTTTTTAGTCCTTTTAGGAATTTGGTCTTTACTAAAAGCGGAATTAGATTCAAAATATGGCAATTTTTATCGCTTCATTGCGGGCGCTTGTTTTGGTTTGGGCTTTTTAGTTAGAAGCTTTATGATTTTTTTGCCGGTGATCGCTTTGTTCCCTTACCTAATTGGGGAACATCGCCGTCATCGCCATCTGACAAACCCCATGTTGTATTTAGGGTTGACAGTCGGTTTAATTCCCACTTTTGTTTGGCTGTGGTTGAGTTTTTTACGCTTTGGCAATGATAGTAGTGCAGAATTACTCAACTTTGTGTTTAGACTCGGTTCTAACGATCGCCGAGATCACGGAATTTTCTTCTATGTATGGAATGTCCCGATTAAAGCGTTTCCTTGGTTTTTTTTCAGTCTTTTAGGCTTATTTTTAGCTTATCGTCGTCCCCTACCCCGCTACAATTCCATACTAATTGGCTTTCCTCTAGTTTTATTTGTTGAACTTAGTCTTTTTTCTACTCGTCTATCTCATTACAGTCTTTTGCTTTATCCGTTCATTGCCTTGCTTGCAGCCGTAGGGTTAGATTGGCTGGGTTGGGTGTATGATACAAAATTCAAATCATTTGAAATGAAAGACGCGGAGAATTTATCAGCAACTTTCTTTGCGTCTTTGCGCTTGCGTGTCTCCGTGTCCTCTTATCCTCGTGTTCTCAGCTATATTTTTGGTGTATTAGCTGTTTTATTATTATTAGCGGGTGCGATCGCTTTGGCTTTAGGTAGTGGCGAGATCCGCAAGTATGCAATCCTGGCTTTGGCTTTAGGTGGTAGTTGGTTGATTTTGCCTGTTGTGTGGATTTGTCGTTACCGCTTTGGCAAGCAGTCTCTCACTTCTAGTTATTGGCTGGGTGGGTGGTTGATTCCGGCATGGCTGACTTTAGCTATGGCTGGTAGTTACGGCTTTTTGAGTGATTACAATCCCGATGTCAGAACTTTTTTGGTACAAGGGGCGATCGCTCAAGTTTTACAACATCATCCCATCCACTTTGTTCAAGTTGGAGGCAAAACTGGAGTATTGCTCAATTTCTACACTCCCTACATCGGAAAACGAGTAGACAAAATTTCCGAACTGCCAACTTCTAGCTATGCTTGGATCTCTGCCAAACAAGCGTCTGAGTCAACCACACCTCATCAGGTGCTTGGAAAGATACAACAATACCAATTGGTTCAAGTGCTGCCGTAGGACAGTAAATAGAATGAGGTTGAATTTGCTTAACTCTGTTCTATGTAACTTAATGTGACAATTTTATCACTTGTATCTACAAAATTGAACGTCAATTTTATCACTAAGCGTTAAAAAACATATTATTAGAGTTAAGGTATCATAAATAACAATGATAATTGTAGAGAAAAGCATGAAAGCAATGAAAATAAATTTTTGTAACTTGTTTTTAAACAGAAAGTTAAATATTTATACTGAATATTGAGTATAAATAATAATCATTTTTATTTTTTTGCTTTCCCATAATCCTTTTTATCTTTTTTCTCATGTTGCAGATTGTTTTTATCATTTGGGCATTTTTTCAAGTTGCGATCGCCTGGTTTTGACTCTCGCTAATAATACTTATGATTATAGTTATATAAATAGCTTGAGCCTACACAAGTAATTATCATTTTTAGTGTATTATTTTTGTAGTTATATTCATCTATTTAATGATTTTTTCGGAGAAGCACAAGACATAATGTAAGCTTGACTAACTGGATACAAACTTGATATATAGTTAACATCCAATTTAGTTGAACATAAGAGCTTTTGCCTTTGTTTAACGACGCCTAAATCTTGAATTTTTAGGTCAGTCAAACACTTGTATTGAATCTGTAGCCTTACTTTTGGAATAAGCCACAGAATAATAAAGATCTCGATAGATCTTTTTTAAAGAAAAATTCAGAAGTTCAGAATACAATCAAATGGGGATGCAAGTCCCCACTTATACCATTTACCGTTCATCACGATACATAGAAATCATGTACGCGTGTCATGTCACGTCTGTACAAAAAGATATGTTTCACCTTTAGAGGAAATTGGTATTAATTGTAGACTCTTAAATCTTTTAATTTGAGAGAGAACTTAAACTTGCTTATTCATCATCTCTACAGATACTCTCTCCTGAAGCCCTACCCTTCGGATTTTTCCCGGTTGTGTCTAGAAATCCCCTTCTTCGCTCTTCGAGAGAGGGGATGAATGGACATAAGGCTTACTGAAGACTAGACAACTAGGGGTTGGGAAAAGGTTGTTACGCATAGGTGTGGGAGTACGATCCTCCTGCAATATTTACCGCTGTCAAGAAGTGTATCCACTACCCAGTCCCTTTGAATATGCAGCACTGGTTTTCAGACTTGTAGGCGCTTAACTTGGAGCTAGTGGCACAGAATTTCCAAGCAGAATTCTGGCTTCTTATTTGTGAATTCTTTCTAATTCCAGATCAAGAAATCTTTAATTAAAGACATATATGCAAATGGAAACGAATTTAACATCAACTGCTTCTGGGAGCGACACCACAATTATTGACTCTGCGTTAACGATGGCGCAGTTTGCAGGTTTCGCACTAGGGCCTGAAGGATTAATTGTCGCTGGTGGAGCAGCCATACTGCAAACGATTTTCCATAGTTTGCTCTCATCTGAACAAAAGACAATACCAATTGCCGAACAATTAGACAAGGTACTCACCAGTGAACTAACTGCAGAAAAGATTCGCGAATCTCTGGCTAGCTTCAAACAAACCTATGCCTGGTTCAGAGAATATTATGAAAATGCTTGGAATGAAGACTTGGATGATAGCGCCGAGCTTAAAGATTTTGAAGCGAATTTAAACCTAGCGTTGGGGCCAAACTCAAACTTTCTTTTCTTTATTACGCTTCTTGAAGACCCAGAGTATGATGTGGTTGGATTTACAGCATTTTTGCTTGGGGCTTCGTTACACATTGTTTTGTTGAAAGTTGACCTGATCATCAAGAGTAGTTCTCGCCAGGTAAAAAACACACCAGCTCTACAAGTTTTAATCGATACTTTGGGAGAATATGTTGACCAAGCAAACAACACTAATACCAAGATCCAGGGAGAAATCTCAAAACGAATCGGACAAGTTACTGACGTGCAACAAAATAACGGCAATTATTCTTTTACAGACAAAGGCAAGGGCCCTAACGGAACTGTATACAACTATAACGACGAAGAGTCTGCCAAAATAGGTCGCGAGGCAGCTTTAGAGCTTTTGCAGGCTCAGTTGAATTTGAAATATTATCACGGACGCCCTGATAAGGCTCAGGCAACTATCAACGAATGGAAGAGTACCAAAACTCAATACGAAGGTTACAAAGATGACTCGAATACCTAACTGATTAACTTAGGAAGAAAACTATGGAACCACCAAAAGAACCGCCAAAAGATATAAACGAAGAATTTGAGGATAAGTCTGAAGAGCAGTACGATCAAGAAAACGAGGATATCGGTAGAGAAGCGATCGATAAACTCTACAGCGACATCAAAACGCAGCTTGAGACTTTCAATAAACGGCTTGTAGAGTTAAATAAAATACTCGACATTACCATTGAAACTCGTCTGGCACTTGATAACTTCGAGACGAAGTATAGGAACCCTGAAGGTGAACGCATCAACGGAAGTGACGAGAGGCTGAGTAAATCTGAAAAGAATGCACGTGAGCAAAAAGACAAAATCGGAGATGAAAAAAGAGCAAATCGAGAAAAATCGAGAAAAAGAATTGTAATAGCAGTATTAGGCTTATTGGTTGCAGGTGGAGTCATTGCATTCTTGATTCAGTACACACAAAATAAGGAGCCAAAGCCGACTGATCAATTCACTCAACAGGATGTGGATGATGCTAAAGCGATTATCGAGAAGTGGAAGAGCTTATCCGACGATCAGCTTTGGGAGAATATTGCCAGTTATGCAGATGGCTATAATCCTTCCTTGCAAACGCAGATGTTGATGATGGGGTATATAAAAAACTGGGCGAACACCTCTGATTTTACTTGGGATGCAACTGATAAGGCTGATTTAATCGATAAACTTAAAGATGCCTATGAAATAGAGAATAAATCCTCTGCTATCTACCGTAGCGTTGCAAAAATGACCTATAAGAACACCAACTTGCCGCGTAGTATTGCTGCCGATCTTTGCGAGTTAGCTTTAGCAGATTTACTTGCCCAAAGCCAGGAAGATAGCAATGACAATAGTAATTAGAGATAACTTTGGATTAAATCACTAGCTGAATCTTAAAGAAGTTAGATACTCATTCAGTAATTGGACGGTTCGCTAAAAACGCAAGTCATTCGGAAGCAAGAAGGTTTTTGGCTTCTTCATATCTCTATTGTTCACTTGCAAAGAATGAATACAAACCATATGAACAAGCTGTGTCTATTTCTGATTTAGGAGGGTAAAAAATGCCCACACAATTCGGATATTTTATGGTATTCCTTTCAACCACAGAAGGAACCAGCTTTAGCTCTTATATGCAACGCTATTATCGTGGGGAAGCTGTTAGTCAAACGGGTGTGAAATCCCTCGTTAAAGAACCGATATCATTCCCAGAAGTGCCGCCCTCAGCCGCTGACATTCCTCCGCTTTTTGACGAAAAGGCAGATAGATCCCACCTTCCACCCAATGTTCAAGCGTATCTTGAAAGCCGCGAGCCGCTCGCCTTAAAAGCCTTTAGGCAGAGGTTTCCGATTTTACCAGATGAAAAAATCGTCGCAGATTCAATCACAGCCCTGAGCAAAGATTGGCGTGATTATGAAGAAGGGACACTGATTTACAAACGCACCACCAACCTCGGTAGTATTGCTTTTGGCTTACCAGGTATAAGAATTGACTTGCAAAGCGGAACCACCTCTTATGCGACATTGCCAACCCACAACACACCTCTGTTAGTAGAAAATCTGGCTTTAGGCGTAGACGATACAACAGCAACAGTTATCGATGCTGCATTAACTATGGCACAGTTTGCTGGTTTTGCCTTAGGGCCTGCTGGTCTAATTCTTTCTGGTGGTGCTGCTGTCTTGCAGCTCATTTTCGGGAGATTGATGTCTAAGCAACAGGTAGATCTGCCCAAAGAAATTCAAAAGGCAGTCTCTGACGTAATTACCAAAGCCAATCTCGAAAACATTGATGCGACGATCGCCACGGATTTTGACTGGCTGAATAGTTACTACAGAGGGGCATGGGCTGATAATCCACCTACACCAACTGACGAGGAATACAGATATTTCAAGGATGCTCTGAATTTAAAGTTAAGCTCCGATACGGGCATCGTACAACAAGTTAATCTCTTGATGGAGGATGATTATAAATTTACTGGCTTTCCATTGTTTTTACTTGGTGCAGGTCTAGTTCTTGTATTGCATAAGATTCAACTCATCATCGCTAGCAGCGATAAAAAAGTGGTAGATACGACAGCTTTTAGCGGATTAATGAATGCGCTTGATAAGTATATCGATTATGGTAATGGGACAATCGCAGATATAGATCAAAAAATATCGCAGCGATTGGGTCAGGTATCGGCTGTCTATCAAGATCAAAACTGTATAAACATGGGTATGTACGGGTCTCACTGTATCAAGGAATGGGATTACAAGGACAGTAGTACGGGTGCGCTTTACCGATTTCCAAATACTTCTCCTGGTTGTGGAGCAGCCGAGACAGTCGAACACAAAGACCAAGCTGATAGTTCACATTCCACATATGTGGCAAATCTGACAGCACAATTGCTCAAACAGTATTACAACAGTGAACCCCAAAAAGCAAAAGATACGGTTAAACAATGGGAAAGTATGCGTGATGAATACAAACAATACGCTTAATAAAAAGATAATAGCGATTCGCCTTATTGAAGAAAAATGAACCAAAGCTTGATGAATGACTCCGAAGTTGCTCATCTTAACAGCAGAATGCAAAATGTGGCTTTGGTAGAACCATCTACTAAGTTTGCCAAACCATTTTTGGATATGGTGAATGAGTTTGAGCAATTCGGTGAAGACCAATATCGTACGGTTCGTTATATGGTCGAGTATAATTTTTCGGCTTATCTAGCACGTTTGATCCGTCAGTCAAAAGACTCCGAGCAACGACAACAAACAGTTCCTCTCAGCACGTACTGGTTAGTCAAAGATGATTCCTTATTGATTGGGGCAAGCAAGATCCATCATCGACTCACACCAAGGCTCAGACAGTACTACGGACACATTAGTTATCACATTCGACCCACTGCACGTCAAAAAGGATATGGAACTTATCTTCTCTTCTTGACGCTTGAAAAGGCAAAGCTGATGGAGTTAAAAGAAGTTCTGCTCACTTGTGATGCAGAAAATATAGCCTCTTCACGTATTATCCAAAAAAATGGAGGGGTTTTTCAAAATGAAACTGTAATACCCACATCAGGCACAACCATCCAGCGATACCGAATTGCATTGTAGAGACTGCAAGTAAATACGCAAAAGACAAGCAATATTAATAACAAAAGGGAGTTTTACCATGGCTGAAACAAAGATTGACCCAACATTGGAAGATGAATATGAAGACAAAACTGAGGAAGAAGTTGACGAAGAAAGTGAAGAAGTAGCCCAAAATGCCCAGAAATCTTTAAGTAACACTGGAAAGCAGTCCGCTAAGGAAATCAGCCTTATTAAAGGTAGCGATCTCAAACTTTCACAGGAGATCGATGCAAGACAACAGAAGGATGAATTAGAGCTTAGTGAGATAAATACTGGTGGGCAGGAGTTCGATCAGGACGATCCCAACTTTAAAAAGGGGAAAGAAGCCCTTGAAAAGGCTAGTGACTCCATGTCAAAGAAGCGGACGTTACGAAATTATGTTGCCAAACACTGGATTGCTCTTACTTTTGGGGTTGTCGGTGTCTTAATCTCAGCAACGGGTGTCACCATTGGGCTAGTTAGTTTTCTCCAAGCAGGCAAATCAGGTAGCGATCAAAACTTGCAAGATTTTGGCTTCACTCCTGAACAAATAGAACGTATCAAAGAACTGGTGAAGGAATGGCAGAATAAGCCTGAAGATGAATTTTGGGATATGATGGCAACTTATGTCGATACGTGGGTGCCGTCTGTAGAATCTCAGATCTTGTTCATGCGGTATACAAAGGAAATGTATGGCGATAAGCCGTGGACTTGGGATGCTGGGCAACCGGGCAATGAAGTCAATAATCTTGTATCGGTGTTTGAGAACACAAAGAAGTATTCTTCTATCTATCAAACGGCTAAAGCATACAGAGCTATCGATCCAGACAATCCGAGGCCACCTCGGAATGCTACTGCTACGATGTGCGAACTTGCACTTGGCATAATCCGAGAGAATCTTCTTCTTCAAAGTGGACACGATCTCTCTTAAAAATAGAAGGGCAAAGGATTAAATGCGATCGCGACTTCGGCTTCAATTCCAGAAGTAGGCGATCGCTCTTTATACTTTGTTGAGCTTGGCAATCTCTCCTTTAATTTTTTACTTTTGAAGTCATCTTTTATACCAAAATCTTAACCGCTTAAATACAAGTGGGAACTAAAACTCGTCCAGTATTACCTAAATTGTTATATTGTTCAAGCACTTTTATGGCAATATTTTTCCCTTCACCTGCTGCAACTAAAGCCACACAAGCACCACCAAAACCCGCACCTGTTAACTTTGCGCCAAACACTCCTGAAGTTTTCTGCAACATTTCGACCAAAGTATCTAGTGCAGTTACAGAAACTTCGTAATCATCCCGTAAGCTGGCATGGGAAGCATTCATCAATTTGCCAAAGCGTTCAGATGATACACCATGCAAAACCTCCAACACGCGATTATTTTCTGTCACCACATGATGGGCGCGACGTTGCAAAGGTTCGGGTAAAGCTTTCACTGCACTACTGTTGGTAACATCTCGCAATGCCTTAACTTTCAATAATCGTGCTGCCTCTTGACACTCAGTTCTTCTGTGGTTATACCCGCTACTTGCTAGCGTACGAGGCACACCACTGTCTATCACCACAATCTCGGCTCCAGCAGGCAAAGGTAGCATACGGCGTTCCAAAGTACGGCTATCTAAAAACAGGATATGTTCAGTGTCACCAAGGCTCGCAGCCATCTGATCCATGATGCCGCATTGCACACCAGCGTAATGAATTTCTGCTTGCTGTGCAAATTGAGCAATTTCGACATCATCAATCGCAAGATTGAGGAGTTGGCGTAATGCCCGCAGGGTTGCAACTTCCAAAGCCGCACTGCTAGACAAACCCGAACCAATCGGAATAGATGATTTAACGTACAAATTTAGCGATGGTATTGTATGCCCTTCTTGTTGTAAAACTTGAATACAGCCAAAAATATAACTTGTAAATCCCGATGGCGTATGCTTAATTTCTAGAATATCTACTCGCTCATCTAAATTTTCCGAGTAGAAATGGTGCTGTCCATCAGCACTAAAACCTAGCTGTACCATGGTTCTTTGCGGAATTGCTGTTGGCAGAACAAAACCATTATTGTAATCTGTATGTTCGCCTAATAAGTTTACTCTTCCAGGGGCGCTAGCTTCGGCTTCTGGTGGTTTAGCAAATAGTTGTTGGAAATTCATAACCACTTTCGTGATGGTGAAATCAGCAAATGTTGAACCTCCATCAATCAATTGAATTTAGGAGATATACAATTGCATATTTTATTAATTTGCACTTTAAACTCTTATACCAATGCGTGGATTTTGGAGCCACTGCGGTGGTGAACCAGCACCTGCGGAGGGAAACCCTCCACAGGCGACTGGTGAAAGGGTTCCCCGACTTGTGGCGACTGCGTACACGCGAAGCGGGTTCTCGTTAGAGTATCCGGAGGGAGGAAACCTCTGCTCAAAGCTTTTCAAGACGGATTTTGGATTAAAAACATTTTATTCCTAGGCTAGTCCAGAATTTTGAAACAAGACTCCCGTGTGCCAATTTGGTATTAGAGCTAATTTCTAAAGTTTAGCTTAAGTTTATAGGATGATTTACATAGTAACGTCATATAAAATTTCATCAGAGTACAGCAGATATAGCAAATAAAGATAAAGGCTTGTTTCTAAAATTAATCTTAAATTTACAGGTGAATTTACGTAATTTAACGTACCCGATATGACCTTTGGCTGGATCTAAAATGAAGTAGATTATTGATATGAATTTAATTTAGTAATTTGCAATTCTTCGATGATACGAGCGTAACTAACTCATTGAATTAATGTTCTTCAAAATACGACATCATTTTATTCTCAAAGCTATTTGACTTACCACTGGTACAGGTGTAGCTTGGTGGAGTTAATTGCTTTTCAATCTCAAAAATTGAGCGATCGCTCAAACTTTTCCTCCACCATAGCAATAGCAACAAGAATAAGGTTTAAGCCTCACTGCGGTTATTTTTATCCTTTTCTCCAGTTTGCTCCACAATTTCGGATGGCACTAAACCTGCACGACGAGCGTTAGACGGTAGCCCGTGAGGTTCCATTACACCCTTGGGTAAATACACCAATTCTGGCAACGGAGTCACCATTGGATCTAAATTTACTTTATAAGGGAGCCTTCCCATCGCCACACTATCGTGGTTCAATTCATGGCGATCATAGGTGCTAAGTTCGTATTCTTCTGTCATTGACAGACAATTAGTAGGGCAATATTCGACGCAGTTACCACAGAAAATACAAACACCAAAGTCAATACTGTAATGCTTGAGTGTTTTCTTTTTAGCTGCTTTGTCAAATTCCCAATCTACTACTGGCAGGTTAATAGGGCAGACGCGAACGCAAACCTCACATGAAATACATTTATCAAATTCAAAGTGAATTCGGCCTCGAAATCGTTCAGAGGGAATCAGTTTTTCGTAAGGATACTGCACTGTAATCGGACGACGTTGCATATGATCGAAAGTAACTGACAGTCCTTGCCCAATATATCTAGCTGCTTGAACAGTTTCTTTAGTGTAGTCGGCAACTTGCTTCAGGAAGTTAAACATCTAAGTCCTCCATTTTTAGAGCCGTTAATGAGCACAGTAATAGTTGTGATTAACAGCTTCCTCTGTCGAATGAAAGACCTAAAGTTAAGGTAATTTGTAATTATAATTACAAATTAAGTTTAGTTAAAGGTAGTGGACTAGGACTCACACAGCTAATTTTGTGTCTTAAACCTCTTGCACTCATTCTATGTACAAATAAATTGAACACAGATGGACACACATAAACACCGAGAAAATCTGTGTTTATCTATGGTTGTAATTAACCTAGATTGTAAATGTTGGAAGAAGTTTAGTATGTTATACCAATTCACTTTTTGAGTAAGGCATATTTAACTCCTCTAACCTCACGCCACTTTGTACCCTGCACCGAAGCGGAAGAAGGCGCGTCTACAAGTCGGGAAACCCTTACTTTCAGAAGCCACTTCGTGTCTACGCCAGTCGCCTGTGGAGGAGGACAGTCCGTTGCCAACAGAAGCGCCGTGCGGGGGTTTCCCCCGTTGGGGCGACTTCGGAGGCTTCCCCCCGTTGTAGGAACTGTCCGTTGGAAACCCTACCAAGAGCGCTGGCTCACCCCCGTAATGGCTCCTGGCAGGTGTTGGTTTTTGACAGTTAGGAGGAGTTAAAGCCGCATATGAGGTTGTACAATGAAACCAGCGTTGCAAATATGGCTACACCGATCCGGAATGTAGAGACGCGAAATTACCCTCCGGGAATGCCTGCTGTGTACGCGTAGGTACAAAATACTCCCAAGACTTGTTTTGGCTCGTGTATAGTATATTCACTCTCTACCTTGACAACAAAAGTATCCTGGCTCAAGCAGTAATTTACAAATTCTGACTGAGAGAGGAGTTTATCTTGGGATAAGTTTTACATTCTAAAATGACAAGACTTAGTAATTTCCTTACCCTCCTCTTGCTCTTCTAAATGCATACAATCTAGTTAGCTTTTATGCCATTTTTTAAATTTTTATAAAGAGGTAACTATATTTTTCTGAAATTTTATTACGATAGTTTGCTAATATTTAACAATAATCAATAATGCAATTTAAGTAATTATTTCAATTAGAGGATAAACAAATTAAAGATTTTATTTTTGTGAATATTTGAGTAGTTAGCAGATGGCAATTTTACACGGTAGTTGGTTATTACAAGATCGGGGTAGCAGTTTATTTGTTTGGGGAGAGACTTGGCGCTCTCTAGAAACGAAAATAGATCTAGGTACATTAACAAAAGTGCCATCTCATCCGTATGCAATGACAGCAGATGAATTAAATGAGTGGTTGCATTTACGTCAACTAAAACTTTCTAATTCGAGCCAAAAGTCTTTAGAGGCTCCAAATTTGGAGCCTTCACAAACAAGGCAAACCTCCAAAACAGGAACTAAGTTAAAGCACAAAGCTGCAAGTGCTGCCAATGTAATGCCAACGCGATCGCAAATTCTTGCTTTACCCACTTATTTTTCAGAAAGTGAACAACAGGGTGCAGTATTTATTTCTCCCGTACATTCGGCAATATTGGGTTCAGAAAAATCTTTTTCCCAATATCTACAACCCTGGCAAGTTGAAGGTTTTTGTTTAGAGCCACAAGATGCGATCGCCTTTTTGGCTTCTCTACCTTTGAGTATCGCCAACCAAGAAGATGATTTTGTCGGTGGAGATTTACGCTTTTGGTCACACGTTGCCCGGTGGAGTTTAGATTTAATAGCACGATGTAAATTTTTGCCCACACTTGAGCGATTCACAGATGGTTCTATTGCCGCAAAATGGCAAGCACTCCTCGACAGCGCTTTAGATGGAACTCGTCTAGATAAATTTTCTCAGCTGATGCCATTGGCGTGTCGGACGTATCATGATGTAAAAGAAGGACACGGAGACACGGGGACACGGAGACGGGGAGAAGCAGGGAATTTTGATGATTACCCCCCGTCTTTGGTTCACAACTCGCCAATATATGTAAACTTACCAATCGAACCACAAGAATTGCTGCTGGGATTTCTCAACAGTACAATCGACGTCCAAATCAGAAGTATGGTAGGTTCCCAAACTTTACTTGACACAAGAGTAATGGCGTCTCTACCACCAGTGGTGCGACAGTGGTTACAGTCTTTAACAGCTGCATCAGCCACAATTACTAGCGAACCAATTGCCTTGGAACGACTGGAAGCGGCTTTGAAGGCTTGGACGATGCCGCTACAGTATCAGTTGGGTGGAAAAAACATATTTCGCACCTGTTTTGTTCTACACCCGCCTAAGTCAAATGAAGCTGATTGGACTTTAGAATATTTCCTGCAAGCACCTGATGATGCAGAATTTTTGGTGGATGCAGAGACAATCTGGCGGCATCCGGTGGAAAGCTTTGTTTTTCAAAATCGAACTATTAAGCAACCACAAGAAACATTTCTGCGGGGATTGGGTTTAGCTTCGCGGTTGTATCCAGTATTAACACCTAGTTTGGATACCCCATATCCCCAGTCTTGTCGTCTCAATCCCATGCAAGCCTATGAATTTATCAAATCGGTAAAGTGGCGGTTTGAAGATAGTGGTTTGGGCGCAGTTTTGCCTGCGAGTTTGGCAAACCGGGAAGGATGGGCAAATCGTCTAGGTTTGAAAATTAGCGCTGAAACACCAAAAAAAAAGCAGGGGCGTCTAGGTTTACAAAGTCTTTTGAATTTTCAATGGCAATTAGCTATTGGCGGACAAACTCTTTCTAAGCAAGAATTTGATAAACTTGTGGCGCTAAATAGCCCACTGGTAGAAATAAACGGTGAATGGGTAGAGTTGCGATCGCAAGATATTAAAACAGCCCAAGCGTTTTTTGCTTCTCGCAAAGAGCAAATGGCGCTGTCGTTGGAAGATGCTTTGCGCCTGAGTACTGGGGATACACAGACGATTGAAAAATTACCAGTAGTTAGCTTTGAGGCTTCAGGTGCATTGCAGGAGTTGGTAACTACCCTGACAAATAATAAAGCACTCGAACCCCTACCTACACCCGCTAGTTTTCAAGGACAATTGCGCCCGTATCAACAGCGTGGCATGGCTTGGTTAACATTTTTAGAACGGTGGGGCTTGGGGGCGTGTCTCGCAGACGATATGGGATTGGGAAAGTGCGTGTCCAAAGATACACAAATATACGTTAATGGAGGATTAAGCACAGCAGAAGAAATCTGGCGAAACTACGCTGCTGGAGAAACGGAGTTTGACGGTGAGGGATTTTGGGCAAAACCAACCCAGGAATTAATTGTGAATTCCATAGATGAAAAAACTGGCAAAATTGTGCAAGCTTCTATCAAACGGTTGTATCGGCAGCAAGTTCGTGAAAAGATACGAAAATTAACGCTGCAAGACGGTAGCAGTGTCACCATTACCCGCCGTCATAAGTTACTTACTAATAAAGGCTGGACAAATGAGCTACAGGTAGGAGATTACGTATGCGTACCAGCCAAAATGCTTTGGCAAGGAAAACTCGAAGATCCTGATTTAGTCAAGTTTATTGCTTGGCAGATTGCTGAAGGTCATGAAATTCCTAGCTTGGGTTGCGTTACCATATCTCAAAAAGATACCAAGCAGCTAGAAGATCTACTTTATACTTTGCAGCGCTTTTCTCAACACCATGATATCAAAATTAACAGTCCGAGTATCCAAACTTTTCCTGGTAAAGTTTCTACTCTCCGAGTTCATAGTCAAGCATATCGGCGCTTTTTAGAGGCAAAGGGTTATGTTTGGGGCAAATTGTCGGCAGAAAAGTCTATTCCGTCTTTCATCATGCAGGCAGACTTACAAAGCGTGCGTATATTTTTACAAAACTATTTCGATGCTGAGTCTGCCGTTGTACCGAGTATGCGGAGTATCGAAATTGGAACAGCTTCCCCGCTACTAATTCAGCAACTTTCTGTACTGCTGCGACGCTTTGGAATTTGGTTGCGAATATCACCCAAACAGAAATGTGCAACCAATGGAACTCGGACTTTACGCACTTATTATATCGGTGTAATTGGAGGAAATTCTGCTCGTAGATTTTTGCAAGAAATTGGATTTGGCAATCTAGAAAAACAGCAGAAGTTAGAAAAAATTTGTCAGAGCGTAAGCAATACTAATGTTGAGGGAATTCCTGCTGCTGATATTGTTGCCCAAACAGTGGCAGCCACAAGTCTACCTTTGCGACATTTGGGGATGCACAATACCTTTTACATTAATGGTTCACAGCAATTTTCCAGGAATAGTTTGGAACAAGTATTAGTTGGTATAAACGGCATTCTCAGTGGAGAGACGCAACAAAAATACCAGCTACTAAAACCTTCAAAATGGACAACTCAAACTCTTGAAGCTTATGCTCGCTTAGATGTACAGCAGTTGAATTTAACAAAACAATCTTTACAACATCTGATTGACCAAGAAGTTTTTTACTGCAAGATTGAAAGTATTGAAGATGTTGAGTATGAAGGATGGGTTTACGATTTTGAAGTTAGCGAACACCATAATTTTGTTGCCAACAATATTATCTGTCATAACACCATCCAATTTATTGCATTTTTACTACACCTCAAAGAACAAAATGCCTTAGAAAATCCCACGCTGTTAGTTTGTCCAACTTCAGTTTTAGGTAACTGGGAAAGAGAAGTCAAAAAATTCGGCCCATCATTGAAAGTTTTACAGTATCACGGTGATAAACGACCTAAAGGTAAAACTTTTGAACAAGCAGCAAAGAAACATGATTTAGTTATTACTAGTTACTCACTTGTTCCTCGTGATTTAAAGTCTTTGCAGAGTATTTCTTGGCAGATAATTGTTTTAGATGAAGCTCAAAATATTAAAAATGCAGATGCGAAACAGTCACAGGCAGTGCGACAACTAGAATCGACATTTCGCATTGCTCTAACAGGAACTCCTGTAGAAAATAGACTGCAAGAATTATGGTCAATTTTAGATTTTCTCAACCCAGGATATTTAGGAAATAAGCAGTTTTTCCAGCGTCGGTTTGCCATGCCGATTGAAAAGTATGGTGATATTGCTTCGTTAAGTCAATTGCGCTCTTTAGTTCAACCATTTATTTTGCGTCGTTTAAAAACCGATCGCGAAATTATTCAAGACTTGCCAGAAAAGCAGGAAATGACAGTATTTTGCGGTTTAAGTCCCGAACAAGCAAAACTATATCAACAAGTAGTTGATGAATCTCTAGCGGAAATTGAAGATGCCGAAGGAATACAGCGCCGGGGTAAGATTTTGGCTTTACTTGTAAAGCTAAAACAAATCTGCAATCATCCAGCCCAATATTTGAAAAAAGATAGTCTTGCGGAATCTCGTTTATCTGGAAAATTATTGCGATTGCAGGAGATGCTAGAAGAAGTTTTATCGGAAGGCGATCGCGCTTTAATTTTCACTCAATTTGCTGAATGGGGCAAGCTCCTGAAGCCTTATTTAGAACAAAGCTTAGGACGAGAAACATTATTTTTGTATGGCAGTACCAGCAAAAAACAACGTGAGGAAATGATAGACCGTTTCCAACACGATCCTCAAGGCCCGCCCATCATGGTTTTGTCTTTGAAGGCAGGTGGTGTAGGACTCAATTTAACGCGTGCCAATCACGTTTTTCACTTTGATCGTTGGTGGAACCCAGCAGTAGAAAATCAAGCTACAGACAGAGTATTTCGGATTGGGCAAACCCGCAATGTGCAAGTACATAAGTTTGTTTGTACTGGAACGTTAGAAGAAAAAATTCATGACATGATTGAAAGTAAGAAACAACTAGCTGAACAAGTCGTAGATGCAGGGGAAGAATGGTTAACTGAACTAGATACAGATCAACTTCGCAACTTATTATTACTTGACCGTAGTGCAGTTATCGCAGATGAAGATGAAGATTAAGAGGGTACAGGGAAAATATTTTTCCTTCTGCCTTCTGCCTCTTTGAAGCTTTGAGCCTCCTTCTGGAGGAGCAACGCTTTCGGAGGAAACCTCCGCACCCTTACGGGAAGTCGCTCCGCGCCTACAAACTTCTCTCTGCCTTCTGCCTGATAAATAGGAGAAAAACATGACTAATGAAACACTACAAGCTAGCCGGGAATGGTGGTCACAACGTTGGTTAGAATTACTAGATTCCTATCGTTTTAAAAAGCGTTTAGAACGCGGTAGGAATTATGCCCGTCAAGGTAATGTGCTTAGTATTGATTTTCAAGGTGCAAAAGTTTTAGCTAGAGTCCAAGGTAGTGAAGCTGAACCATATAAAGTTTCTCTTTCTCTTGACTCGTTTAATGAAGAACAGTGGAATTATATAGTTGAAACTATGTCTCAAAAGGCAATTTTTGCTGCTAAATTATTGGCAGGAGAAATGCCACAAAATATAGAAGAAGTTTTTACTACTAATGGTCTTTCACTATTTCCCTTTACCTTAGCTGATGTTCATAGTAGATGTTCTTGTCCTGATAAAGCCAATCCTTGCAAACATATTGCCGCAGTTTATTACCAATTAGGCGATCGCTTCAGTGAAGATCCGTTTGTATTATTTCAATTACGAGGACGTACAAAAGAGCAAGTTATCAGCGATTTACGCCAATTACGCAACGCCAACACTAAAGTTTCTGAAGTAGAAACATCTGAATTAAAAGAGTTAACTTCTCAAAATCAATATACTAATATTGACATTTTTTGGCAATATAAAGAATCGTTAGAGCCATCCTTAGTTGTAATTACACCATCAACTAGTGAGACAGTTTTAGATGTATTAGGGGCAATTCCCTTAGCAAAGGAAGAAGAAAATCTCGCTAGCTTGACTGCGTCTGATGTGGTAATGAAATATTTAGATACACTTTATAAAGATGTGAGCCAAAAAGCTATGCTATCGGCGATGAAAGTGGGAGAAAATTAAGTAACATCATGTCCGTTAAGCTCATCCCCCGACTGAAGTCTGGGGGATGAAAGCGGGCCGAAGTGAATTGGGAATTGGGCATTGGCCAATGCATGAATGCCCTTTGCCCCTTGCCCCAAGACGACGGACGACGGTTCTGAGCGCCCCTTAAAGGAACGGGCTTCCCCGTCGTCTTTTGGTGAATCAAACTGAATAAAAATGTTTGCTCCTAGTGAGGACTAAAGTCCTCAAGCCACGACTGAAGTCTTTACTACAAACTGTTTATTATGGTTGATTTGGCGAACATCATATACATCACATAAAGTACGAATTAATAAAATATTTTATTCTTTAGTCTTTAGTCTTTATCCTTCAGACTTACCTTTGATTCCCTTAAATCTTTCTTTCGCTTCCTGGAAAGCTTCCTGCATCACAGACTGAATTTTCTTTGGATCTGGTTTCTTTCCACCCATTAACTCACCAAAGTAAACACACGCTGCTTCACCAAGCGACCAAGTGTAGGCAGCTGCCCAATATGCAGCAATTACGCTACCAAAACCAGGTAGGAATTTGACTAATTCTCGCCCGATCGCTTTTGCTAAAAAGCCACCAGCGATCGTACTTACCAAACCTCCTGCCTGTGATGGCGTTAAACTTTGTCCATATAAATTTCCTAATAAACCTACCATAGATACCTGCAATGCAGTTAATACAGGCATAGTGGCAAATGGCAAAGGCACAGATGCGATTGTAGCGGCTGCGATCGCGAATGCTAGCATATAACGCCGCCCAACATCTCTGTAGAGATTGCCAATTTTCTCACCAGCTTTCTTATCCAATAACTGATAAATGGCACCAGCTTCGGCTTCCGGAAGAAGTTCTGCCAAGGCATCTCTGAATGCTTCTAAGCCATAAAATACAGGCGTGTAGCCATCTTCTTCCAATGTGAAGTCAATCAGAATCGCGCGATCGTACAAATCAGTAAAAGCTTGCTGCATTGCATCAAAAGCTCGATTTACTTCCTCATAGTCAGGTGGATAGGCAGGATGATCAGTAACATCAGGAGGATAGACTTCATGCAAGCAGGTGACAGCCAACAAACAAGGAATGTTTGGATACTGCTGACGCAGTTGTTGGGCAATTTGCCGGAGTGCATCAGTCGCAAAATCATTGATTTTAACAGTGAGAACGAGTATTCTCGCACCAAGGCTTTCCTGTTGCAGATCACCAATCAGTTCTTGAATAATTGTTTCAGTATCCTGCTTGACATCGCCTAACCCCACTGTATCTGTAAAAATGAGCAATGGCAGATCCTTAGAAGGATAGGCGTAACGCTCAGTATGTTGCGTATGAGGGCGATATCCTTGACCAACAATTTCGGCAGAAACTCCCGTTAATCCCCGCACAATTGAACTTTTTCCAGCTTGCGGTTTACCAATCAACAGTGCTTCTGTAGTTGGCAGTTCTGAGCGAACGGTTTCTAATATCTCTGCAATTTGAGCTTCGCTGACACTAAACAATTTAATTACTGTCTGTGCTAGTTGCTCTACAGGAAGAAGTTGCAACAAGCGTGCTGTTGTCTTATCCCAAACAGCAGCAATGGACTTTTTCGACACATCAGCTGATTTAGTTGTAGCATCAGTTGGTTCTCCGGATTGCTGAGAATCAACCGAAGACGAGTCAGTATTACGTTGCTCAGTCATTCTCGCCACAAAAGCAGATAGATTTAGAATCGTTCCTATCTATCTAGATTACACAACTTTTTATCAGTGGAAGTTAATAATCGTAATTGCTACCAAAGTTACTTCTTTGAGCGTTGCCAACCACTCCTAAAACGTTCATTCTAGCCATTTTCAGGCTATCTAAAGCTTGTTTAAGTACAGAGGAGTTTGTTTTTTCCATCCTGACAACCATCAAAATGCCATCAGTATGGGGTGCCAACAAGCTAGCATCAGCTAATCCAACTACGGGAGGAGCGTCATAAATCACTAAGTCATAGTTTTTATGGAATTCTCCTATGATTCGCTTCATCTTTTCAGACGAAAACAATTTTGTTGGATCTGGTGGTATGGGGCCAGCAGTTAGTACTGATAATTGTTTCATAAAAGGCGCTTGTTGAATCGCCTCTGTGACTGGCACGTTTGTAGAAATTAAATTACTTAATCCCCAATTATTTTTTAAATTCGAGAGATTATGAATCACGGGTTGACGCAAATCGGCATCCACAAGTAGCACTTTTTGCCCCATCGCACAGGCAATCTGAGCTAAATGAAATGCCACCGTTGATTTACCATCTCCACTCATGGCTGAACTAATAACTATGGAGCGAATTGGGCGATCGCTACTAAGTAGTTGAATATTTGTATAAAGTACACGTACAGCTTCCACAAATTTTGAGCCATAGATGCTGGAGGTGCGATCGCTTACACTAGACACAGAAATATTTGTTGGCAAGGAATCCGGCACAGTTCGTGTAAATACTCTTTGTACGGAAGTATAGAACTGACTTACTTGCAAATGATTTTCAAAAGGTAGAACTCCTAGTAATGGCTCTTTAATCTTCTTCTTCAGAGAATTGGCACTATGGTAAGTATTATCCAATTTTTCTAGCAGTAAGGCAACGCCAACTCCCAAGAGTAAGCTGACCAAAAATCCTGTCATTAAATTACGTTGAATATTTGGAGAAACAGGAATTTTCGGTTGAATAGGCGGTTGGATTAACTGCCACGGAAGCTCTGACTGTGCTACCTGAACTTGTAGAGTTTCGCGGGTATTTAGAAAACGACTCAAGCTGTCTGTTGCCACCTGTAATTTACGCTGCAATTCAGTGTATTGCCGTGTTATAACTGGCAGCTGCTTACGTTGTTCTTCAAGTTTCTGCTCTGCTTTAGCAAGTTCTTGACTCTGCACTTCTAGTGCTTGAACTTGAGTAGTTGCCTGTGCAAGTTTCGTACCCATATAGCGTCGCGCTTCTTGCTGTAACAAAGGCAACAGACTTTCACGTTTTGCCTTTAATGTTTGAATTGTGGGATTATTCTCTTGTAAGCGAGTTAACTCACCAGCTATTTGAATTTCCACTTGCCGCAACTGACTAAGTAACTGCTGATATAAAGGAGCATCAATTAGTGCCGCCTGTTCACCTTGTTTTTGTCTTAAGGCGGTTAAATTAGCGCGAGCGGCAGCTAACTGCTGATTAATTGCTTGTCTTTGTGTGGACAAATTAGCACTTTGAGCAGTAATTTGCTCTGCCTGGGTGGCTGGATTTACAAAGCCATATCTTTGTTGAAAAACTTGCTGCTCTCTTTGAAGCTGATCAACACGCTTCTGCATAGATCGCAGTTGCTCTTCAACAAAACTTAGCCCCTGACGCAAACTAGTTTGCCGCTGTTCTAGGCTGTATTCTAAATAATCATTAGCAATGTGGTCTAGTACAACTTTCGCTCGTTTTGGATCTTCATTTACATACCGGACATCTAAAATCTTTGTTTCACGTAGCCGAGTAATATTTAAAGATTTTATTAGGGAATTATAGGTGATGTCTGGGTACAAGCTCTGCAAGCGCCGAACAATTTTTGTCATTAACTCTGGGCTTCTGAGAACTTGTATTTGGCTATCGTAATCTAAACCAGCTTTAGGTTCTTGGTTAGAATTTTGACCAGAGTTAAGAACCAACTGCCTGCTGTCAACGTTGAGAGGCTCTACTAGTAGCCGAAAACTACTTTCGTATAATTTTTCTTGTTTAAAAGTTAAATATACAACACTGCCCATCACAACAGTTGCTATCCCAGCAATAACCAGCGATCTACGCCGGAGCAAACTCAGAAAATCTCGTAAACTCCAATCGTCCCCTTGCTCTTCCAACCGCGCTAAAGATTGGGAATAACTAACTTGCTGTGATAAAAGGTTTGGATTCTGATTAAGATTCGAGGGTTGAGAAGAATTATCCATGATTGTATTAAAACTTGATTAAATACTGAGATATGATTCATATAACAGTTTGATATCATTCAGAACCCAACTGTAACCGTGAGCATAAAGCGGGATATGCAGTAAGGTTGACAGAATATGCTTATTAACTGCTCAAAGTTGTATAGTTCCTCTGGAAAGACTAACAATATCTACACATCTATATTTGACAAAAGTATATCATTGCTCTTTCACTTCATTTGCGACTTCACTTCAGCTGAATTATTTATAAATTGACCTTTAGCTAAACCAGCTAGTGGTTAACTAAAAGCTTGAAAATTTGGAGATAGGCTAGTTGCAGTACTTTTTCACTACGTTTACCCAGAGTCATATGAAAACTAAATTGTGTAACTTATTAATCAAGCTATTAACCTTGTAATATGCATTATTATTAACCAACAGATATTGATTATATTAAGATTAAAGTATTATATTTAACTTGTATTACTTAAGTGATTTATATGGCTTGCAAAAAGCAATTTCTATTTTTTATCAATGATTTGAAGTTCTAGCTTTCCATATACTACAATCTATAATACATATATATACTGTATAAAATATTTTGCTGAAAACTCAATTTGCGTGTGTCAAAATAAACATAATTTTCATAAAAATTCAGTAGAAAGGTTCAGTATCAAATTATTTTTAGACATGATAATATACCCCCTAGTACAGATAAGGTACAAATGAGTATGTCCAATAACTTGTCTTATTTAGATTTTGAGTTCCAAAACGCAGAACTTCGGTGCTGACATGCTCTCAATGATTTCTTTTACATGGAGTTAAATCAACTGAAACCATTTAAATAAACCATAGATTACTTCAATCCTTTAATTGTTGCGTCTTTAAAATTCAGAAAAAAGCTTTAATTTCTACGAATATACCTCAACTTATCGTATGTCTATAGAAAGTAGGTAAAGTATGTAGTTTTAATTTTTCCATTATAGAACCGAAGATTTAGTAGCATACCCTGCTGGAAAGCTTTACTTACAACTGTTGATAATTGAATCCTTTAACATTTTAACTGTTGGTCTAACCGAAATATAAAGTGTACAAATGTAGATTCTTTGGTGTGGACATTTTACTTCGTTTGGGACGGGCTAGAAACTCTTTAAGTTTCCAAGAGTGGGGAAACCCTCACAACCCAACCGTTACATCCCATAGGAAGTTTATATTACAACATTTTAGTCTTGTTATGCCACTAGAGCACTAGCACTGAGTCTAAATCTACCTTCTTTGAACCAACAGATACTAGTTTTGGAGTTAAGTTGAGTGTCAAAACTTCTAATTAAACATCTCAAAGAGAAGAATATGTCAGGAGAATTTAAAGTTGCCATGAAGTTTTTTTGGAAAAATTCTATTTTTTACAAAAACTTTATGTATATTTATCGAAATAGCAAGGTAGGATGCTAAAGGTAAAACTAGAGTAATCAAAAATACTCTCACTTATAACTTTTTAAGTGTAGGTTGTAATTATAAAGCCAACATAAGCTTGCTAATTACAATGTAGAAAAAATAAATAAAACTAATGCTTTTGAATCTGCAATTTATTCTTGCATATTTATCAGTTTTTGAATGATTTGCAAACGTTGAGGTTCAAAGCGTAAATTGTTACTAAGTTTTTGAATGGTAACAATGATACTTTAAAAACTGTATTTCCATAGTAGAAAGTAAGGACACACCCCCAGTGAGTAAGTTAATAAAAAAATCCATTTAAGATTCATCTATATGAAAATTCTAGCTTCTAGAAGCTAATCATCATTAGCTAGAATACTGTATTTATTTACATTGTCTGTAATAACTTTGGTTGTTTACAGAAGTGTCTAATGAAGATTCTTGGATTAGGATGAGCAGATGACACTAAGTGAATGGATTAATCAAAAAATTTTTCTACCTAGCTCTAGTGGTTCAGAGGTTGAAAATCAACGTTTTAACAAAACTAGAAAATCTATTAGCTTGTCTGTAATTACTCAATTTTTTCCTCCAGATTACGCAGCTACTGGACAACTGATAGAAGAGCTTGTCAGCCAATTAGGACAACAAGGTGTAGACATTGAGGTTTTTACAGGTCAGCCAGGATACGCGTTTAGATCTGCAAATGCCCCAGCTATTGAGAGATTTGATAGGGTACTGGTTAAAAGATCACGCACTGCTCAATTATGGCCGGGGCGGATTCGTGGCAAAGCCGTAAATGGAGTTCTTTTTACCTTACGTGCTATAGTTCACGTAATTAGAAATAGTCGTCACTGCAATTTATTATTGCTGACTACAGCACCTCCATTTTTGCCGATAGTCGGTTATCTTGCTTATATTTTGTTCCGACGTCCCTATGTTTGCATACTCTACGACCTTTATCCAGATATTGCGATCGCCCTGAATGTAATTCCACGCAACCACTGGCTAGCAAGACTTTGGCAAAAGCTCAATCAGTTAGTTTGGCAGAAATCTCAAGCGCTCGTGGTTCTTAGTCCTGCCATGAAACAGCGAGTAACTGCAATTTGTCCACAGGTTGCTGAGAAAGTTTTTGTGATCCACAGTTGGGGAGATCCTGACCTAATTGTACCCATTGCCAAACAGGAAAACTGGTTTGCTTGGAAATACGATCTCGTTAATAAATTTACCGTTGTCTATTCAGGCAATATGGGTCGCTGTCACGATATGGATACAATCCTGGAAACAGCGAAAATACTCAAAGATGAGCCAATTCAGTTTGTATTTGTTGGCGGCGGGGCAAAACGGGAAGAGTTAAGCAAAAAGGCTAATCAATTAGGATTAAGCAACTTTTTATTCATACCGTACCAGGACAAAAACGTCCTGCCCTACTCTTTAACGGCAGGTGATTTATCTCTTGTAAGTGTGGATGCAGGGATGGAAAGTCTTGTTGCTCCTAGCAAACTTTATCCAATGTTAGCAACCGCAAGACCAGTGGCAGTAATTTGTTCCCAGTATTCATATCTGACACAACTCATTGCAGAAGCCAACTGTGGCGCTACTTTTGAGAATGGAGACAGTTATAGTTTGGCTAATTTTATTCGCCTACTTAGCCAGGATAAGGAATTAGCCAAGCGGATGGGAAAAGCAGGGCGTAAGTATATGCGATCGCATTTTACGCCTCAAATTATTTCTCAACAATATCTGGATGTTTTAAAAAAATCTTTAGGAATATAACAGATGATTAGATAAATATTATGGAGCTATGGCGCTTTGGTGCTTTAATACAAAGTTATATAAAGCATAATGCGGCCCAAAATTACTTAAATTAAATTGAATATTTTTTATTAATTTGGGAGTGGGCTTCGATGGTCTTTTTGATCTCAGTCTCTCCAACGTAACCTTCTAAATTTTAGATAGGAGGCCGAATTGCGGAGAAGGTGTGACCGAAATCGGAAGCGATCTAAGCGACGAGCTATATATTGTCCCATACATGGGTGCTATCTCAATAGCATGAGTCAGAAATATCAGCTCTATGCAGATCGTCCAGGGCAATTACAACAAAGGGGGATAAATAGACGCATTGCACTGATGTTACTAGCAAATCAAGCAGCAGTTCCTCTAGAGGGAGAATGGATAGAAGCATTTTGGTGCGAACAATGTCAGCAGACAAGTTGGTATCATATTCGCAAGCTACAAGAGCGTACCTATGAAGTCTTAGTCCCACCACCAGAAATTTGGCAGCAGGTTACAGGAGTCATAGATCCCCAAGGAAATCCATCTGTTGGAGAATTTACTCGCAGACATGCACGACTTGTTGGCTTCAACGGGCTAAAGGATTTTCAGTTTGTGGGGTAAATTTTAGTTGCAACAATTATCAATCATATTATGAGTACTCAAAATATTGCCTCCCAGCAGGAACTCGTGATAGAAGCTGGACGCACTGAACGGCAGTATTGGAAAGACTTGTGGCGTTATCGTGAACTTTTCTACTTTCTTGCCTGGCGTGACATTCTAGTACGTTACAAGCAAACAGCGATCGGCATTGCTTGGGCGCTGATTCGACCATTTTTGACAATGGTGGTATTTACTGTAGTGTTCGGAAATTTAGCAAAATTGCCTTCACAAGGAGCGCCATATCCGATTTTAGTGTTTGCTGCCATGCTACCTTGGCAGTTTTTTGCTAATGCTTTGAGTGAGTGCAGTAACAGCTTGATTACAAATGCCAACCTGATATCCAAGGTTTACTTTCCCAGGTTGATTGTCCCTACTAGTGCAGTAATTGTCAGTTTTGTAGATTTTATGGTTTCCGGCATGATTCTGCTGGGACTAATGGCTTGGTACAACTTTGTACCTGACTGGCGTATTTTGACACTCCCCTTGTTTATATTGATTGCCTTTGCGGCATCGATGGGTGCAGGCTTGTGGCTAGCAGCTTTAAATGTGGAATATCGAGACTTCCGCTATGTAGTACCATTTTTTGTACAGTTTGGTCTATATATTTCTCCAGTTGGCTTTAGCAGCAGCATTGTTCCTGAAAAGTGGCGGTTACTATATTCACTCAACCCCATGGTAGGAGTAATAGACGGTTTCCGTTGGGCAATTTTGGGTGGTGACTCACGGATATATTTGCCTGGTTTTGCTCTTTCTCTAACGCTAGTAATTTTACTTCTGTGGAGTGGCATCTGGTATTTCCGCAAAATGGAACGTACTTTTGCAGACGTGATTTAAGAGTGTGGTTGAGGTAGGAGTTTGCTAGATGTCAGATACTATTATCCAGGTAGAGAACTTAAGTAAAAAATACCTTCTGAGCCATAAACAAGAGGGAAGATTTCGTTATAAGACATTGCGTGGAGCAATGGCAAATGCAGCCAAGTTTGTTGGTAGTGCCTTCAACCCCCGTGGCAAGAAAGAAGTAAACTCAAATCTTGAAGAGTTTTGGGCATTAAAGGATATTTCATTTGAGATTAAGCAGGGTGATAAAGTTGGCATTATTGGGCGGAATGGAGCAGGAAAATCAACTTTATTAAAAATTCTTAGCAGGATTACAGAACCAACTAAAGGAAGAATCTCGATTAAGGGTAGAGTAGCAAGTTTATTGGAAGTTGGAACAGGTTTTCACCCAGAGTTAACAGGTAGAGAAAATATTTTTCTCAATGGTGCGATTTTGGGAATGAGTAAGGTGGAGATCCAACAAAAATTTGATGAAATTGTTGCTTTTGCAGAGGTTGAAAAATTTTTAGATACACCTGTAAAGCGATATTCATCAGGTATGTATGTGCGGTTGGCATTTGCAGTAGCTGCTCATTTAGAACCAGAGATTTTGATTGTAGATGAAGTCTTAGCTGTTGGAGATGCACAATTTCAGAAGAAATGTTTAGGCAAAATGGAGGATGTAGGAAGAGAAGGGCGAACTGTGTTATTTGTCAGTCATAACATGAGTACGATTCAATCGCTGTGTTCACGTTGTATTTTGCTTAAAAAAGGACAAATAACTACAGATGACCAATCAGATTTGGTTATTCAGCATTACCTACAAGATGCCTCTGTTTCAAACAGTTTTGTCCGTTCTCCCCAAAAGAATGGGAAGCCTACAATTATCTCAGGCAAGATAATATCTGCCGCTAAATTTGAACATACAAAGATTCAGATTGATTTAGAGATTTTTACAGAATTAAATTGTAATGTAGCCTTAAGCTTGAGATTATATGATGCTATGCTTATCCCGGTTGGTTATGGTGAGTTCGGAGAATCTCAACCTAACCAGTTAGTAGAATTAAGCCCAGGCTTGAACACAGTTTCCTTTCACCTCCCAATCAACCAACTTGCTCTAGGCTCATACTTTATTAGCTTAGATTTAAGCTTGCCTTGGATTGAATATTTTGACCGTGTTGAAAGTTGTCTTTTCTTTGAAGTAGCTCGCCCTCCTCATGATGATGCGAACCATGTTTTATCTCAATCTTGGGGTTTTGGGTGTATAGATTTTCCGTTGGAATTTGTTTAAAAATACTAGTAAATGTACTAAATAATTCAGTTTATTTCTTCACTCTGTAGATCACAAATAAAGGTTGTTAGAATGTTTGAAAATATTGTCTATCAAAATCAGCTACTTGCCCTAATCATATACCATAATTTCGAGAAATCCGGAATTCATTTTCTTACTCCTAACGAGCTATCTCAGCAGCTAGCCTATATGCGTCATCCAACAGGGAAAATCATTCAACCTCATGTGCATAATCCCGTACCTCGTCAAGTCCAATATACCCAAGAAGTACTTTTTATCAAAAAAGGTAAATTGCGTGTAGATTTTTACAACAATCAACAAAAGTACTTAGAAAGTCGGATTTTAGGAGCTGGTGATGTCATTTTGCTGGTGACAGGTGGGCATGGGTTTGAGGTAATAGAAGAAATTGAAATGATTGAAGTTAAACAAGGGCCTTATGTAGGTGAGCAAGACAAAACTAGATTTAATGGCATTACTGGAGAACAAGCTAAGGTACCTCAGTTAAGTAATTTATGATATCAATTCCAGTTAACGAGCCATTACTAAATGGCAATGAAAAGAAATATTTGTTTGAATGCATAGAAACTGGTTGGATTTCTTCAGAAGGGCCTTTTGTTAAACAATTTGAAGAACAATTTGCTGCACGTGTAGGACGCAAGTATGGCATTGCTGTCAGTAATGGTTCTGTTGCTCTTGATGCAGCAATTGTCGCTTTAGAAATTGGCTTTGGAGACGAGGTAATTCTGCCCACATTCACAATAATTTCTTGTGCAGCAGCTATTGTTCGCGCTGGAGCTGTGCCAGTGGTTGTAGATTGCGATCCGCAAACCTGGAATATAGATGTCAACCAAATTGAGGCAAAAATTACATCTAAAACCAAAGCCATTATGGTTGTTCACATCTATGGTTTACCTGTAGATATGGAGCCAGTTCTAGCTTTGGCTGATAAGTACGGACTGCATATTATTGAAGATGCAGCCGAAATGCACGGTCAAACTTATAAAAGTCTTCCCTGTGGGAGCTTTGGTGCTATCAGTACCTTTAGTTTCTACCCCAACAAACATATCACTACTGGTGAGGGAGGAATGTTACTCACTGATGATGAAAGGCTGGCGGAGCGTTGCCGTTCTCTACGTAATCTGTGCTTTCAGCCCCAAAAGCGTTTTGTTCATGAAGAGTTGGGTTGGAACTTGAGGATGACTAATTTACAAGCTGCTCTGGGAGTAGCACAGTTAGAACGACTTGACGAATTTATAGCTCGCAAACGCCATATTGGGCAAAGATATACAGAACTTCTATCAGATATTTCGTGTTTACAGTTGCCTATTCCTCAAACTGACTATGCCGAGAATATTTACTGGGTATATGGGTTAGTTCTCAAAGATGAAGTGCCATTTGATGCAGAAGAGGCAATGCAACGCTTAGGCAAATATAAAATCGGTACTCGTCCTTTTTTCT
This sequence comes from Chlorogloeopsis sp. ULAP01, assembly GCF_030381805.1. Lineage (NCBI taxonomy): Bacteria > Bacillati > Cyanobacteriota > Cyanophyceae > Nostocales > Chlorogloeopsidaceae > Chlorogloeopsis > Chlorogloeopsis sp. ULAP01. The sequence continues at coordinate 641,924 of NZ_JAUDRH010000001.1, read as the reverse complement.
GGTGTATGCATGAGCAACCTGTGTTCCAAAAAATGGGGTTGTTTGCTGGAGAGTCTTGCCCTGTAGCAGAAAGAATCGCCCGTCGTGGTTTCTATATCCCCAGTGGCATGGCGTTAACGGATGAGCAAGCCGAACGAGTGTGCGTAGCACTTAGGGAGATTCTTCAATGAAGAGTATTATTAAGCAGATTCCATTTGCTAGACAATTTCACAGATATATCAAGGAACAAGAGTATAAGCGGAAATTCGCTACTAATTGTTATGGTTGCTTTTGGGGAATTTTTGAAACATTTGAAGAAGCTCAACAAGCAGCCCCTCAAACTAAAAGTATTGGATACGATAATACGGAGCTAGCGCAAGAATACCAAGAAATGCTTCAGAATGGAAACTGGGAAAATAGTGGTCGCATGATTGCCTCCTATGATTATCCAGTTTTGTTTTGGTTACAATCAATTTTTGCTCAGGGAAATACAAATATTTTTGATTTTGGAGGAAATGTAGGAATTCATTTTTATAGCTATTCTAAATATTTAAAATATCCACAAAATTTACAATGGACTGTTTGTGATTTACCAGAGATTGTAAGAGTTGGAAAAGAAATAGCTGAAAAACGCCACATCAATAGTTTATCCTTTACTAGCAATTTTGAGGATGTTAATAATAAAGATGTATTTATTGCATCAGGTTCTATCCAATATGTAGAAAATCTTGCCACACAATTCTCTAATGTTAGAAAACCTAAGCATTTATTAATCAACCGCTTACCAATGTACAATGGTAGAAGATTTGTTACTTTACAAAATGGTGGTAAAGTTTTTTATCCTCAGTATGTCTTTAATAAAACTGAATTTATTGAAGCAATTACTAGTATCGGTTATGAATTAATAGATATCTGGGAAGATAATATTGATTCTTGTATAATTCCTTTTCATCCAGAAAGCTCAGTGCCTGCTTATTCTGGACTTTACTTTCAGCTAAGGTTTTAATGGTTATGAGTGTATTTGGCAACTATGCCCGTTACTACGATTTACTGTGTTCATGGAGTAGAAGAACAAGTAGATGGGGAAGATGGGGTGTAAATCACACACAAGTAAAATATGGATAGTCCTATATCCAAAAAACAACAATTAATGACTGAAGCCAAGTCTAATCACACGATACGTCGAGGCAGAATATTCCCTGAAATTCAGTGGACACAAGAACAACAAGCTCAATGGAAAGCCGAACGTCAAGCATTTCGTCAACGCTGTCAGGTGATTTTTGACCGTGTTAAACCAGAGTTAATGCAAACGCACTATAACTGGTACATTGCTGTTGAACCTGATAGTGGTGAGTATTTTGTCGCTCAAGATCCACAAGTGGCTTCACTTCAATGCCGCGAAAAGCATCCAGGTAAGATACCTCATGTTTTTCGGATTAATGAAACAGGGATATGCGGCACCATATGATCTCAGGCAAATTTGGTGATGAGGATGAATTGTTATTCGAGATTGAACTGATTGCTGCTGATGGGTTAGAACTACCAGTTGATGCCATGCTTGATACAGGTTTCTCTTACTGGCTAGCGATTGATAATCAGGATATTGAGCCACTTGATTGGGTTCATTTGGAGCGGCAAACACTTTTGACAGCACGGGGGGGTTTTGATTTTGATATATATGCTGGTCAGGTGAAAATAGATGGGCAAGAGTTTGATATTCCTGTTCATGTGGGACAAGAACTGCCAGAAGTTTTACTAGGTCGTCAGTGGTTAAAAACTCGGCGGTTAGTGGTGGATATGGCTTCAGGAGTGTTGATGTTTGGAGGATGAATTATTCAGTAAAAGCAACTTTTGACATTTGGGAAGATAATATTGACTCTTGTATAATTCCTTTTCATCCAGAAAGCTCGGTGCCTGCTTATTCTGGACTTTACTTTCAGCTAAGGTTTTAATGGTTATGAGTGTATTTGGCAACTATGCCCGTTACTACGATTTACTGTACCGTGATAAAGACTATGTAGGAGAAGCTCAATTTATTCATCAGTTAATTCAAAACCATGCACCAGAAGCGCAAGATATTTTAGAGTTAGGTTGTGGAACTGGAAATCATGCAGTTCTCTTGGCAAAGGAAGGATACAAAGTTCATGGAGTAGATTTGAGTGAACAGATGTTGCAAAAAGCCAACTCTCGTATCTCACAGCTACCTCCTGAATTAACTTCTAAACTCAAATTTTCTCACGGAGATATCTGCCATATTAAGCTGAATCAAACTTTTGATGTTGTCCTATCGCTGTTTCATGTCATCAGTTATCAGACAACAAATGAAAGTTTGCTAGCGGCTTTCGCCACTGTTAAAGAACACTTAAAGCCTGGTGGAATTTTTATATTTGATGTTTGGTACGGGCCTGCTGTTTTGAGCGATCGCCCTACTGTCCGCGTTAAACGTCTGGAAGATGAAGAAATTAGCGTGACTCGAATTGCTGAACCAGCAATGTATCCTAACCATAATCTGGTTGATGTCAATTATCACGTTTTTATCAAGGATAAAGACAATGGTTTAGTAGAAGAACTTCAAGAAACTCACCGAATGCGTTATCTGTTTAAGCCGGAACTAGAACTTTTGTTTAACCAGTTTTCTCTAGAGCTTATTGAGTGCCGTGAGTGGATGAGCAATAGTGAACCGGGATTTAACACCTGGGGAGTTTATTTTGTAATTCGTGGTTAGAGATACAGAACTAACTTAAAATTATGCATAAATCATGTTGCATCTTTTTTTATGAAGGATACATAAGTGTTGCTCCAACTATTATCAATCTAGCTAAGTCACTTAATCAAGAAGGATATTTAGTAGTAATTTATGCCAAAAAAACTCAATTTCCTGAGTTTAAGGCACCGAATGATCAAATAATTACTCTTTATTTCTTAAAGGGACATGATATTTTTATAATTAGTTATCTTTATAAACTATTTTACAGAATTAAGCTAGGTACTTTAGTACCAATAATAGAATTACTCATATTTATTTTTCAAGCATTCTCTTACACAATAAGAAACTACCAACTTATTTCACCTCAAAACAGTATTTATATTGGTGTTGATACCAATGGTTCTATAGTAGCGTTGTTGAAATCCTACATTTTTAAGCAGAAATTTGCATATCTTTCTTTAGAGATTTCCCCCTTAAGTTATTTTAGAAAATTCTCTAAATTAGTTAAGATAGTAGAATTTTTAGCATATCGTAAAGCGGAATCTATTATTATTCAAGATAAGGATAGATTTAAAAGCCTTTGTAGTTATAACAAATTTCAACATCATAAAGTTTTTTATTTGCCAAATTCTTCGAGTTCTATCGATGATGATGTCTATCAGTGTATCAATGATGTTGATAATTCTAATTATTTTAGAAATAAATTTAATTTGAGTAAAGATAAATTTCCCTGCATAGTGCTTCAAGCCGGCATGATTAATGATATGGTCTTTTCTAAAGAAATAGCTTATGCTTTCAATTATATTGATAATGGATCTGCTCTTGTATTTCATGAAAGGGAAAGAAGAGATATACGCGAACCTTACATAAAATACTTGAAAGAAACTAATTCTAAAAACCTTTTTTTATCATTAGACCCTCTACCATTTGAAGAAATATATAAAGTGTTTACTTCAGCGACTATTGGATTAGCTTTTTATAGAGAAGTTGATGATAACTTTTCTCAAATTGCTAAAGCATCTGGTAAATTATCTTTTTATTTGAGATATGGTAGACCTGTAATAGTGAATAGTTTAAAATCTTTATCAGAATTAGTTCAGAAATACAAGATTGGAGTTGTAATTCAAAATCCTTCTGAACCAGCAGAAATTGCTTCAGCTATTAAACAAATACTAGATAACTATGATTTTTATTGCAAAAATGCAAGAATTTGTTTTGCGGAGGAGTTTGACTTTGCTAATCAGGTAAAGCCTGTATTAACAGATATAAGAAGTTGGTAATAAGTTCTATTAAGTCTAAGCAAATAGATATATTGTCAAATATAAACATAATACAGCAAATCAGTTAATTGCTTAGTTATCTTAGAAACGTGGAAAAGTTCTAGGGCTGATGGTGCGTTACAGACTATTGTCAAGCACACACCCTCCAAATTGGAGATTTTTGAATTGTAAGTCCCTAACAATAACTGTGTTGGTTGAAAAATATAAAAGATTGCAGCGATCGCTTGCTTGTGAGTTGTTAAGCTAAAGCTAGTCGGTCGAATTTTCTCTGTCATGTATCAAACAGATCCTCCTCGCTCCCCAAAAGAAATACTACCCACAATGTACGATCTTAAAAGTGAAGATCCAGAGGAACCAGGATTGCCCGACGAATTTCACGACCTACAGCCTGAACTCCTGCGTCTTACTTTCCGCCCCGCCAATCATCCAGCCGATCAAATCTTTGTTGCTAGTGACTTAAATCTCTACTATGATCCGCGCCATCCCCAATGGTACAAACGACCTGATTGGTTCGCTGTGCTGGGAGTTTCCCGATTATATGAACAGCAAGACTTGCGCTTGAACTACGTTATTTGGCAGGAAGGAGTCAATCCTTTTGTAGTAGTTGAACTACTTTCTCCTGGTACTGAAAAAGAAGATTTAGGACAAACTCTGCGGGAAGTTAATCAACCGCCAACAAAGTGGGAAGTATACGAACAAATCTTACGAGTGCCTTATTACTTCGTGTTTAACCGCTATACGGATGAATTACAAGTATTTGGACTAATAACTAGCCGCTACCAAGCTTTACCTATCGAAGGGCAGGGACTGTGGCTAGAAGAAGTGCAGCTAGGGTTAGGACTTTGGCGAGGGATTTACCAAGGTATAGAACGTCTGTGGCTACGTTGGTATGATGCAACAGGTGCTTGGATACCTACCCCAGCAGAACTAGCTGAACAAGAAAGTCAACGAGCTGAACAGGAGCGTCAACGGGCTGAACAATTGGCAGCACGACTGCGAGCTTTGGGCATCGATCCCGATTTGCCGTAAATAGTAAAAATATAAATCGTAAAGGATTAAGTAAAAGGCAGCTATGCTGGAGGCAGATGGCAGAAGGAAAACCATTTGACTTGAAAAAGGCAGATGGCAGATAGCAGAAGGAAAACCACCTACTTAATTAGGGCGATCGCTTTTTTAGCTGAGAGCATAAATTGACACAAGATATATTAATCGTTTAGTTGACTAAACTCCAAACCTATTCTCATTCGCTAACCTAAAGTTAGTTGGTCAAAAAATTCGGCCATGTATCAAACAAATCCTCCTCGCCCTCCCAAAGAATACCTACCAACTATGTATGATCTTCCGAGTGAAGATCCTGAAGAACCTGGCTTGCCTGACGAATTTCACGATTTACAACCCCAACTCCTGCGCGAAACTTTCTGCCCACCCGATTATCCACCGGATCAGATATTTGTCGCCACTGACTTAAATCTTTATTACGATGTTCATCACCCCCAATGGTACAAACGTCCCGACTGGTTCGCCGTTTTGGGTGTTTCGCGTTTATATGAGCAAAGAGATTTACGTTTGAGTTACGTAATTTGGCAAGAAGGAATTGCCCCTTCGGTAGTAGTGGAATTGCTCTCTCCAGGAATTGAAAAGGAGGATTTAGGACAAACTCTGCGAGAGGTGAGCCAACCTCCTCCAAAATGGGAAGTTTATGAACGAATTCTGCGTATTCCTTATTACATCGTTTTTGATCGCTATACGAACCGATTACGTATCTTTCAGAATATTGCCGGACGCTATCAGGAGTTAAATTTAATTGAATCACCAATTGTGCTACCTGAATTAGAGCTAAGTTTGGGACTTTGGCAGGGTTATTACCAGGGTATTGAGCGGTTATGGTTACGTTGGTACTCAGTTGCAGGCGATTGGATACCTACTCCAGCAGAACTAGCTGAACAAGAAAGTCAACAAAAACAACTGGCTCAACAGCAAATAGAACAAGAACGCCAACGAACTGAACAGGAGCGCCAACGGGCTGAACAAGAACATCTACGAGCCGAACAGGAGCGTCAACGGGCTGAACAATTGGCAGCACGACTGCGAGCTTTGGGCATCGATCCCGATTTACCGTGAACCCCTTGATAAAATGAAGAGTATCAGCTTGAGAGAGATTTGGTCATGACTTTTGCAGCCAATTTGGCAAAATCGTTGCCACTGCTAGAAAATGGCGATCGCCTGACGCGCAATGAATTTGAACGCCGTTACCACGCCATGCCTGATCTTAAAAAAGCTGAACTGATTGAGGGAGTTGTCTACGTGCCATCGCCACTTAGATATTACAGACATGGCAGACCCCACGCACACATTATGGCTTGGTTAGGACTGTATAGTAGTGCTACTCCTGGAGTTGAGTTTGCTGATAATGCAACTGTGCGATTGGATTTGGACAATGAACCACAACCCGATGCCTTATTACGAATTGAAGAAGCTTGTGGAGGGCGATCGCGCATTAGTGAAGATGACTATGTTGAAGGTGCGCCAGAACTGATAGTAGAAATTGCTTCTAGTAGCGCTTCCTATGATTTGCACGACAAATTAAAAGTTTATCGCCGCAATGGTGTACAAGAATACATTGTTTGGCAAATGGCTGAACAGAAATTAGACTGGTTCAATTTGCAAAAAGGTGAGTATATTCCCTTACAGCCTAATGAGTCTGGTTTGATTTGCAGTCGTGTATTTCCTGGACTTGATTTGACTGTTGCGGCTTTGTTAGCTGGAGATTTGGCAACAGTGTTAGCACAAGTGCAAAAGAGTATGACTACAAAAGTTCATCAAGCGTTTGTTGAGCTACTTAAACAACGCCGATTGGGTAACCCACCACTATTCGAGGGTTGATAATGTGTTACGGACTATTGTCAAGCACGCATCCTACAAATTGGCAAGTTGGAGATTTTTTTAATTGCAAGTCTCTAAAATAAGTATTTATATCAAGTTCGCATGATTAGTTATGATTACCATCTTGGTGTTACCCCTCCCTAACCCTCCCCTTATCAAGGGGAGGGTACCGTTAGGTGGGTGGGGTGCTTAAAGATTTATAAGTAATGAACTGAACTTGATATTATTGAAAAACTTCAAATGATTGTAGCGATCGCTTGAACCTTTTCTATAAATGAAAAAGTATATATAAGAAGTATTCGAGTATTTCTAAGAATGTCTCTAGTGTTTCTTATAATCATTGAAGCTTTGATAATAAATGCTTAAGTTTTTCTTGAAAAAATATAAGCATTTATCGCATTTGCTTCTGCTTAACAGAGATTGTTTTAAATCTTTTCGGGATTTACTGACTTATTCATTCCTAATTTTCCCCAATATTACGGTTATGACCTCATTTAAGTATTTCTTAAGATTTAGGTATAGCTTTACTAATGGGGTACTGAATTTATGAGTAGACGTAAGCGAAGTTCACCAATTTTGGAAAAAGCAGAGCGACGGATTGCCAGTCTCAAGTCTATTGATACGACGTTAGACTTGGGCAATGGTCTAACGATGCAAGCTTTTACAAATGCTGTTGAAGATACTAGGGAAAAACTCCAAGCTTATAACACCATTTTATCAAAGGTTGATCAGGCATATCATGAGATTCTGGAGTCAGAGCTAATTCTCTCGAAACTCTCAGAGCGTATGCTAAATGGCGTCGTGTCAAAGTTTGGTAAAGATAGCAGCGAGTACGAAATGGCAGGAGGGACTAGACGTAAAGAACGGCGACGCCGAACCAGGACAGTTCCCACGTAAAGATAAAAGCTCAAAAGTTTTGAATAATGCGATCGCTTTTTTATAGAGGGCGATCGTTTTTTATGTCTGCCACTGTATCAACGCCGAGCAGTGCTGTTTCAACAACAAGCATGATGAACTTAAAACATATTGTACTTACTAACACGAATCTGAGCGGTTTTGAATACGGAGTGCTTAGAGATTTTGAAAATGAGATAGTTCGCATCACAGGTGGGCATAAAGTAGTGATGCCAAAGCGAAAATTTCCAAGATTTATTGATAAACGTATTGGACATGGCACTCGATATGGTAAGTTGCGAGAGTTTATTCCCAGAGTGGAACATAACCTAGAAGCTGACGTACTTTGGGTTATACTCATGGGGCCAGAGAACTTTCTGCTTGATCTCTTCAAAAATTGGGATCAAAATGTAGGAGTTAAAATTCTTTATATATTCGATACTTTTGAAAGACAACTTCCTTCTATTCGTCGGGTTTTAGCATCTACAAATTGGGATCTTGCTATTACTTCATTTCATGGAGCAGTACCATTTTTAGAGGAGAAAACGCAGAGAAAGTGGCACGCTGTAGCTCAAGGTGTAAAGCTTGATAGATTTCAACCAGTTACTAAGGAAGAAAAATTAATTAGTTTTTCTGCTTATGGTCGTCGTTTAGAGAAAGTTCATCACAGTGTTAAAGAGTATTGTTTGCAAACAGGCAATTATTACGAATATACAACAGCTACAAGTATGCAGCCGCAGTTAGATTCTCAGGATGTCTACAGACAATACGCATGGCATCTTGCCCACAGTTTTTTTACCTTCTCCTGGCCTGTAGAATTAACTAATCCCAAAAGGGTTCTAACATTTAGTCCCATGACTTGTAGATGGTTTGAAGCTGCTGCTAGTGGCACAGTTATTCTTGGTCAACCTCCTAAAGACCCTATCTTTGAAAAGATATTTGGTTCTGATTTTGTTATTCCTATTGACCATACAATTAGTCAAGATGATTTGAAAACAATTTGGGATAATCTTTGGGAAAACCGATACTCATATTTTCAATCTGCTTTAATAGCTAGAGAAAAATTAATCCCTCAATTGAGTTGGGAAAGTCGAGTCAAGGAAATTTTAAAGTTAATCAACTTGAGTTGAACCAGAAACAATAAAACTGGCAGTATAAAACTTTAAAAATACTTTCTAATATTCTTTTTTAAAATTCCAAATTAGCCTGTTCAATCATCTTAAAATCATATCTTCACAGATGCTAAGTTTAGCCTACTTTGTCTCTCACCCAATTCAGTATCAGGCTCCTTTATTGCGACTCATTGCTGCCGATCCAGAAATTGACCTAAAAGTTTTTTTCTACAGTGATTTTTCTCTGAAGGCTTATAAGGATGCAGGATTTGGACGATTAATTGAATGGGATGTACCACTAACGGAAGGTTACAATTACCATTTTTTAGACTGTTGGGGTAGTAAGCAGCGACAAAGTTGGTTACGACAACCAATTGCAAAAGATATTGTTAACCAATTACAAAAAGAGAAGTTTGATGCTGTTTGGGTGCACGGATGGTCTTGGTTTTGTAGTATTCAAGCTATCTTAGCAGCAAATCAGTTGGGCATTCCAGTTTTGCTGAGGGGAGAGTCTAACGGCATCAGTGAAGCAACTGATTTTGTGAAGAAAAGGGCAAAAAATGTTTTTATTGATTGGCTTTTTGAAAAAATTACTGGTTTTTTGTACATAGGTACTTACAACCGTCAATTTTACAAAAGCTATGGAGTTGAAGAAAAACGCCTATTTTGTGTCCCCTATGCCGTTGACAATGATTACTTCCAAAAGCAAGCATTAATAGCTCACGCTAATCGTGAGGAACTACGGCGATCGCTCGGTTTAGATCCGACTAGGCCGATAATTCTCTATGCTGCCAAGCTAATTGAGGTCAAACGTCCTCAGGATTTGCTCTCAGCTTACAGGTTACTTTCAGGTGATGGTGTCCAAGAACCAGAGCCTTACCTACTATTTGTGGGAGATGGAGTGTTGCGCCCAACTCTAGAAGCTCAAGCCCAGGAAACAGGCTGGCAGTCGATTCGCTTTTTAGGTTTTCGGAATCAGTCCGAAATGCCTGCTATGTATGATTTGTGTGATGTATTTGTCTTACCCTCTAGTTTTGAACCTTGGGGGTTGGCTATTAATGAAGTAATGAATGCTGGTAAAGCAGTAGTTGTTACTGATCGGGTGGGTTGCGCCCCTGACTTGGTGATCAAGGGGCAAAATGGGCAGATTTATCCTGTAGGAGATGTTGCAGCTTTAGCAGCAGCAATTCGTTGGGCGATCGCCAATAGTGCTTCAGCAGGAGATATAAGCCTTAAACAGATTCAAAAGTGGAGCTATCAGGAAGATTTACAAGGACTCAAACAAGCTTTAAATTATTGCAGGTGAGAGTAGCTTAAATGAACAAAGTTTTGATTGTTGGACAAGCCTTAGAATTAGGGCGTACCGAAGAAGTTTACGGACGAGGATTTTCGGCATTGGGCTGTAAGGTGCAACATTTTACCTGGAAAGAAGCTGCACCCAGTTTAGTTTCACGTTCATTGCCCGATAGAGTAGCTTGGCGGTTAGCGTGGAAACTGCTGGCAAAGTCAGCAAATCAGAAGTTAGTGGAGATAGCAAATCAGTTTAAGCCTGATTTGACTTTGGTGATTTCTCCTCTTTTGTTTCATCCTGACAGCATTTTGGCTCTGAAACAACATGGTCTAGTCTTTGTCTTTTTTACTGATAATCCTGTAGATGCTCATCATACCCATAGCAATTCCTGGGTTCAACGAGGATTTCCCTTGTGGGATGCAGCTTTTATTTGGAGCCAAGAATTAGTTGAACGTCTTGTGGAAAATGGTGTCAAAAGAGCTTTCTTTCATCCCTTTTGTAGTGATGTTGAATATCATTTTCCCAAACGACAAGCTAACCCAATATACGATGTAGCATTTATCGGCAACTGGGATGCTAGCCGCAAACGAGAGCAGTATTTGAAGGCGATCGCTGATTATCGATTAGGACTTTGGGGATCAAGTTACTGGAATACTCATTGCAAAGAGCCGACATTAAAAAATTTGTGTCAAGGAATGTGCAGTTATCAAGAAATTCCTGAAATTTTAGGCTCTGCCAAAATGGGACTCAATATTCTGCGTCCTCAAAACGAAGAAGGACATAACATTAGAACGTATGAAATTCCTGCAACAGGGACACTCATGCTCAGTGAGCGGAGTAGAGAGTTAATGAATTTATTTGCAGAAGACAAAGAAGCTGTGTATTTTTCTAGTCCCAATGAATTAAGACAAAAAGTAGAGTACCTATTACAAAATCATGCATTAATTGAATCTATTGCTCAGGCAGGTTACAAAAAAGCTTTAGAGGACACAATTATTAATAGAGTCAAAGAGATTTTGACTATTCATGAAACAATTAATCAGTCTCATTCCAACCAATATATTAATGTTGGTTAATATTGTTGTCTGCAAAATAACATAAATAACCTTTTGTATTGCAAGTCGAGATTCATAACTAAAATCATGATTTAGTCAGGAACAAATAAAATCGCGATTTACAAGCTTATATAGGTCAAGTAATTAGACTTGTACTACATAGCTTCTGACAGTATACTTAGTAGTTGATCTGCTTATTTGGGAAAATGCACTACCATATGACATCCAGCACATTTCCATGCAACTGTTTTTCTTAAAAACTTACAGCCATTTTCAGATGAATAGACCACACAATACTGTAAGGGCTGGTTTTGTTTCAATCTCTAGCTCCAACCGAAATGATGTCTGCTAAACCCGCCCCTACCCCTACAAAAAATTGTGGTTCAAATAAATGAAATTTACTGTAAGTAAGAGCATATTTGAAGGTGGCTTTGATCCTGAATATATGCAAATGCCAGAATTGCTAACTCATTATATCAAATTAGCTTTCGAGGGTTCATATGTTTGATACACCACTTGTCACCACAGCTCGCTCTATTAAAGCTTTTTTGCAAAGATTAGGCGCTGATAGTTTAATTAAGTTTGGTCGTAATTTTTACTACTCTGTATTTTTAAAGGATACAGGCCATAATTTTATCCGTAAGCGTATCAATGGAGGAATTTATAAATTAGTTCCAAGTTTAGCCTTATCTGCGGATGAATACGAGCCTCATCTCATGGCTTGGTTGAAAGAATACTTGAGTTCAGGGGATACTTTTTGGGATATTGGAGCTAATTGGGGTTTTATTTCACTACCAGCAGCTCGAATAGTTGGCACAACTGGGCGAGTAGTTGCAGTTGAACCAAGTCCAGCAAATCTTGCTTGGTTAAAACGACATATTGTTTTGAACCAGTGTGAAAATATTGTGACTGTAATTAAGGCAGCTGTCTGCGAAGTCAATGGCGGCTTAGTAAGTTTGAACCTACTTAATGATGGCAACTCTCCTAGCAACTCTCTAATGTTTTCTGGTTCTACGAATGAGCAATCTCCTTCAGTAAGTCAGCAAATTGAGGTACCAGCGATTAGTTTAGACAGTCTGTTAACTAAACAAGAGCGATCGCCTAAGTTAGTCAAAATAGATGTTGAAGGAGCTGAACTCAAGGTACTCAAAGGAGCAACTCGGCTCCTCAGCAGTGACAAACCTCCTATTATAATTTTGGCTGTCCATCCTTTTTGGCAGGCTACGCCGGAAGATAGTCAAGAAATTGTCCGCATTTTAAAGAATGCGGGTTATAAAATTCTTAACCGTCAAAGCTGTTGTGTAGAAACATTAGAGTATGACGAATATGTTTGCTTACCTCCTTGCTTATAAATGCAATTACTAGCCTAATTTTGAAAAGGTACAGAAATGAGTAAAAAAAGTATCGGGATGCTTATTTATGCAAACCCTGATTACTATCCTCCAACAGTCAATGCGATTCATTTATTATCAAAACATTTTGATATTATTTTAATTGGTCGCAATCAAGATCCTTGCACTCATGAATATCCTCCTAATGTCAAAGTATATAGACTAGGAAAATACACTACGCTAAGAGAACGAGCGCAACTATCTGCTAGAGCAAAGCTTTGGGAGTATATAAACTTTATTATTAAAGCATCTCAACTTTTAAAAGATGTGTCTCTCATTTATGCATATGATACCTTTGGCTACACAGTGGCTTATGTTTGCCGAGCATTTTTACCTCAAGCAGTCCCTATAATTTACCACAGTCATGAAATTAGCGAGCAGCTAGCTTCTCTATCTTCTTTATCAGGATGGGTTGACAGAGCAGAGCGAAAGTGGATAGATAAAGCTGTACTTAACGTATTTCCTGATAAAGATAGAGCCGAGTTTGTTCAGAAAAGAACAAATTTACAAAAAAAGCCATTAATAGTTCCTAATTTTCCTTTAAAATCTTTTTTTGAACCGCCAAAAGACTGGTCTTCATTAATAAAAAAACGTTGGGAAGACATTACATTTTTTTACAGAGGTTCAATTTCCGATACCAGCGCTATGCAAGAAATTGTAACTGCGGCTTCCCTTTTAAATAAGAGTATCAATATTAAATTTGTAGGATTTCTGACTACATCTAATGCTGAAAAGCTGAGAAAGTGGGTAGAACATCTTAAGATGTCAACCCATTTTTCCTATTTAGGAACCCTACCTTATAAAGATTTACAAGCTCCCACATTATTAGCAACTGTAGGCTTTGGTCTCTATAAAAACACCAGCTTTGATCGAGTAGCTTGTGCAAGTGCTTGTAATAAGATATATGAATATGCTGCTTGTGGTGTACCTACAATTGTTAGTGATTTTCCAACTTATCGGGAATATCTTGCTAACGAGACTTGGGTGCGTTTTGCCGATCCTGACAATCCTCAGTCGATTGTCTGTGCTGTGGATGATATTTTAAGTGATTTTGAAAAATACCAGGCTATGTGTTTAGCAGCTAGAAAAGCTTTTGAAGAAAAGTATAATTATGAGTCTGCCTTTTCACCTTTGCTTTCAACTATAAAAGAACTTGTTCAAGATCCAAGATAAATTATACAAGTGGCTAAGATAATAGTTAATAATAATGTATAAGTTGAACGGAACTCAAGATTACTGGAATCAAATACAAAAATATTTCAAAATTAAACAAGCAAAAGAACATTACATAAAAAGATTAGCCTGGTTTTTAATATTTGGGCTAGCAGTATATAGCATTTACTTATTACATACAAGAGCAGAAGCAGTCTCGCTGGACAAAGCATTTTTAGCTTTGGGTGTGATATGGCTAGGATTTCTGCCTACTATACAGTTTCTATTAGACCGTAATAGACCTCCCATGCCTTTTTTCCCTCTATTAGGGATTTTTTATGCTACAAGCTTTGGATTACCTATTTTTGCTGCTAAAGAAGAATTTTCAAGTTTAGCTAGTGTCAGTAATGAAGCGCTAATACTAACCTTCATCGGATTAGCTGGGATGAATATTGCTTTCTTCGCCTCTAAATCTACTTTGTTGAAGAAAGTTTTACCCTTTCGTTTAACTCAAAAATATCCAATCAATAGATTATTAATTGCAATATGGATATTACTTTTGTCTAACACCGTAATAAGATACGCTTTTCCAGATGCTCCATCTGTAAGTATGTTTACTAGTAAAAGTTTATATATTGCTTATGGAATGTTTTATATTCTCTGGAATCGTCGTAAACTGCCAAAAATTCAAACTTGGCTGCTAGTACTTATATTTATCCCACTTGAGATAGTCCCACGCCTAGCTAGTGGTCTTTTAGCTGAATTTATGCTTTTGTGTTTATTTATGTTTCATATGGTTTGGTATGAACGTAAAAAGATACCAATAGTTTTAATAGCTATATTAATAGTATTATATCTTGCTTTCAATCCAGTTAAGTCAGACTATAGGTCTTTAACTTGGGGTGACAATAGACCTCAAGGGCAACTCAATTTGATAGAAAGATTAGAATTATTTATTAATCTTGCAGTTGAATATCATCAGCAATATACCTTTAACGACTCACCTGTGCAGAGTGCTCCCAAAATCTCCGCTACGGATAAAGTAATTGAAAGATCTGCGCAAATTGTTTTGTTATCAGATGTGATGGAAAGTAGTCCAGAAATAGTACCTTACTGGAATGGTGAAACCTACTTTCCGTTACTTACAAGTTATATTCCGCGTGCAGTTTGGCCAGAGAAACCAGTCCTAAACACAGGTAATGAATTTGGTCGTCGTTATAAAATTATAGATGTAAATGATTTTGTTACCTCTGTTAACCTTCCTATGCTTGTGGAGATGTATGTGAATTTTGGGAGTTGGGGTGTAATTATAGGAATGCCATTATTAGGTTTTTTACTTGCTTTGATTGATCAGAAATTGAATCACCCAGCTATGAATGAATTAGAATTTGTAATCGGTGCTTCAACTATATTTCAATTATCTTACCAAGAAAGCAGCGCTTCCCTATTATTAGGAAATGTTATTCCTTTTGTTGTAGCCAACTATATATTTTTTAAACTTATTTTAGGTAGGCAAAGATTTGAGAGTATAAGAAAATAAGAACTAACCGTAACGCACCATAATCCTGCGGTGCGTTAAAGCAGCGCATAACACACTCTACAATTTAAGATGTACTTTAAAATTTCTAAATTTAGATAACTAATCTAATTTAGCTATGATTATTTATTATTTTATATATACAAAATAAAGCTTTTAATAAAAGTTATAGGCAAACTTAATTACCTAGCTAGAATATTGATTTTTGAGAGTAATAATTTAACTATAATGAATGATTACAAACCAAATATAATTAATGAATAAATATTTCATATGCTCATCCAAAAAATTGATGTAAGTAATTTTTTAAATATAAAAAATAAACAAAAACATAAAAATTTGAAGCGTTTCCACGTATGGTTCCCTAATATTTTTGAGTTTAAGGGTGGGATACAAGTTTACTCAGCTTTTTTATTGCAAGCATTACAAAGCTTGTATCCTAATTTTGAATATGATGTTTTTTTAAAACACGATACTCGCTGCTTGTCAAACGTTTTTTTTCTAAAGAAAACACGATTTCACTTTGCAGGGAAGTGGGATATAAAGTTAAGGACACTTGCCTTTGCTACTCAACTTTTCAAATTTGGTCTTTGGCAATCCCCAAATCTGATTATTAGTACCCATCTAAATTTTACGGTGATTGCATATTTGTTAAAGTACTTAAAAGGTATACCTTACTGGACTGTAGCTCACGGCATAGAAGCTTGGAACATCACAAACCCTGCCCTACAAAATGCCCTTCACCATGCCGATCGCATCTTTGCAGTGAGTAGTTACACACGCGATCGCCTCCTCGAAGAACAAAGTCTCAATCCCGACAAAATTTCACTGTTACCTGTCACCTTCGATGCGAATCGATTTGAAATTGCTCCTAAACCAAAAAACTTACTAGAACGGTACAAATTAGCTCCAGAGCAGCCAGTAATCTTGACTGTAGCTCGACTCGCTTGTAGCGATCGCTATAAAGGCTACGATCAAGTGATTCGGGCATTACCGCAAATTCGACAACAAATCCCCAATATTCATTATCTTTTAGTTGGTAAAGGTGAAGACCGTCCTCGGATTGAGCAACTGGTGCAAAGTCTTAATTTGCAAGAACACGTAACGCTTGCAGGATTTATTCCAGATGAAGAACTCGTTGCTCACTATAACTTGTGTGACGTGTTTGCTATGCCCAGTAAACGAGAAGGTTTTGGAATTGTCTATCTTGAAGCCTTAGCCTGCGGTAAACCCGCCCTTGGTGGAAATCAAGATGGGGCAATTGATGCGCTTTGCCAGGGTGAATTAGGAGCATTGGTAGATCCTGATGATGTAAATGCGATCGCCCAAACCTTGATTCATATACTACAGGGTACTTATCCAAATCCTTTAATCTATCAACCAGAGGTGCTGCGACAGAAAGTGATTGAGCAATTTGGATTTGAACACTTTCGACAAACTATAGGTAATTATTTAGAAGAGTACTTCAATTCTATTTAATTAAAATTAAATGTGTGGGATCGCAGGAATTTTAACAACAGCGCCTTACCAAGATCGCTTGGATTCCTCAATCAAATTAATGCAAACTGCTTTGCAGCATAGAGGCCCAGATGATAAAGGAGTTTATATTGCTCCCAATCGTCAAGCTTCTTTTGCTCATACTCGTTTGTCCATCTTAGACTTAACTCCTGCTGGACATCAACCTATGTCTACGCAGGATAATAGATACTGGATTACCTTCAATGGGGAAATTTACAACTTTCAGTACTTGCGATCGCAACTAGAGACTCAAGGTGAACAATTTAATTCTCGCAGTGATACTGAAGTTATTCTCAAGCTCTATCAGCGTATGGGAGCAGATTGTGTCAAAAAATTGCGAGGGATGTTTGCCTTTGCGATTTGGGACAATCAAAAAAATACCTGCTTTATTGCTCGCGATCCTTTGGGAATCAAACCACTATATTATTGGCGCTCTGGCTCAACTTTAGTATTTGCCTCAGAAATTAGAGCTGTTGTTGCTTTTGGACTACCTAGCATTTGCTTAAGTCCAGAAGGTTTATACGGCTATCTTACAACTGGAAGTGTGCCAGAGCCTTATACTTTGATAGAAGGAATTAACTGCTTAGAAGCTGGTCATTATATATATTGGCAAGCAGGCAAAATCTCCAAACACCAGTATTGGCAGATTAAATTTGCTGCGGAAACAATTTCTTTGCCAGAAGCAACAGAAAAAGTCGTTCAGGCTCTCACTGACTCAATCGAACATCACTTTGTCAGTGATGTACCTGTAGGTATATTTCTCAGTGGTGGTATTGATTCTGCTTCCATAGTTGCCTTATCACGTCAAACTCAAAAAGGTAAGTTACGAACTTATTCAATAGCTTTTGAAGAAAACGAATGGAGTGAAGGAGAAGTTGCCCAAAAAGTTGCTGATTTATTTAATACAGAACATACAGAATACAAAATTACAGCATCTTTGGGACGAAATTTATTACCTCAATTTTTATTAAGTATTGATCAACCCAGTATTGACGGTTTCAATACTTTTTGTGTCTCTCATCTAGCGCACCAAGATGAGACAAAAGTAGTCTTATCTGGATTAGGAGGAGATGAACTATTCGGTGGCTATAAAACATTCCAACAAGTACCAAAAATGGTTAGTTGGGGTCAGAAATTCCAGAAAATTAAATTTATTACTAGCATCTTAGGTAAGGAATTAGCATTTTGGGGAGGCTCGCCACAATTAAAACGTTTAGGAGACTTTTTACAACAAAAACCAACAACGGCAGCAGCTTATAGTAGTTATAGAGGAATTTTCTCTCATAGCGAAGCTATTAAAATTCTTCAATATTACTTAAAAGATTCTTTAGCTTACTCCTCAATTCCTCCTGTAGATCATAAAAGCAATGTTTTCCAGAATATAGGCCTACCGACAAATCTTCCTTCTTTAGAAGATGAAGTAAGCTGGTTAGAACTCAGCTGTTATATGCGTAACCAGTTATTGCGAGATAGTGATGTTATGAGTATGGCGTGGGGATTAGAATTAAGAGTTCCTTTTGTTGATCAAGTTTTGTTAGAAACAATCGCTGCTATTCCTAGCAATATACGCCTAGCACCAAAGAAACAGTTGTTAATTCAATCAATTCCTGAGTTACCAAATTGGTTAGTAAATCTTCCCAAGCGAGGATTCCTTTTTCCTTTTCAAAAATGGATAGACAAAGAATGGAAAGCTTATTTTCCGATTCATAAATTAGATAAAAAAATTAATCTTCAACTCTGGTACCGTCATTGGAGTTTGGCAATTCTAGATCACTGGTGGGAGCAAATTAATCAATAAAAATTTAAGATTTAATAACTTACAGCCATTTCCATAATTTTTCCTTTTCTTACCCAATCCCCAATACCTAATCACCAGTCCTCAGTTCTTTTTCCGAGTATGAATGGATACAAATAACAACATGAAAATTCTTCATGTGATACCATCAGTTGCCTCTGTACGGGGTGGGCCTAGTCAAGCAATACTGCAAACTGTTAAAGCACTGCGAAGTTTAGGTGTTGATGCCGAAATTATCACAACAAATGATAATGGTGATGATGTATTAGATGTGCCTCTATCCAAGCTTGTAGAGTACAAACAAGTCCCGATTCAGTTTTTTCCTCGCTTTTCCCCTAAAATTAACTCTATCCGAGAATTCGCCTTTTCTAGCCAACTCACTGCATGGCTGTGGCAAAACGCTCACAGATATGACTTGTTGCACGTCCACGCTATTTTTTCCTATGCTTCTACAGCAGCAATGGCGATCGCTCGTCTGCACAACATTCCCTATATTGTTCGTCCCTTAGGTCAACTCTGTGAATGGTCACTCCAGCAAAGCGCCCGTAAAAAACAAATTTACCTCAACTTGATTGAAAGGGCTAACCTTAACCACAGTCGGGTGCTTCACCTCACCTCTAGACAAGAACAGCAAGAAGTTTCTCGCTTAGGTCTTCGGGTTCCTAGCTTTGTCCTACCTCATGGACTCTCCATTCCTCCTATTATCCCTGATGCTCGTTATCGTCTCCGGCAACAACTCAAAGTTCCTCCAGATGAACCTGTAATCCTATTTTTATCCCGCTTGCATCCCAAAAAAGGGTTAGAGTATCTAATTCCAGCGTTGGGCAAACTTAAGCACCATCGTTTTACCTTCGTTTTAGCAGGTAATGGCTCTCCAGAGTATACAAATGAACTTCAGTCTTTAGTGGCTTCAATTGGTATTTGCGATCGCACCCATTTTGCTGGATTTGTTGAAGGCGAGAGCAAAAATTTGTTGATGCAAGGCTCAGATTTATTTGCTCTGACATCTCACTCTGAAAACTTTGGCCTGGCAGTTTTAGAAGCCTTAGCAGCAGGTCTTCCTGTGATCATTACTCCTGGTGTTGCACTAGCTTCTGTGGTTGAACAACACAAACTTGGCTACGTCATCCCACAAAATATATCAGCGATCGCGAATGCCCTTGATGATTGCCTGAACTCTCCTCAATTAACTAAACAAATGGGCGATCGTGCTCGTCAAATAATTCATGATAAATACACTTGGAACCATATTGCCTCAAATCTTATAGAAATATATACAGCAATTATCGAAAAAAAAAATCTTCCTCACCTTGATTAATTTTATTTCAAAAATTAAAAAAATCATAATTAATATCTTGGTTAAATATTAGTTTATCTATATAAATCCGATTTGATTCTTGAAAGAATCTAAAGTATTTGTAGGGTGTGTTAGGACGAAGTCCGTAACGCACTATCTCCAGGTCTTAGTGCGTTATGCTACGCTAACATACCCTACGTATGTATTCAAAAATCAAATACTAGTCCTATATAAAAGTTTAGTTGGCAATAATAAATTATTTATCCAACTACTCAAAAAGGTTTACAAATCTCACCTTTAAATTTCCTAAAAAAACTCCTAATCTTTATAAATCACTGTTTTTTACGGATTTTCTGAATTGATTATGAAAATAGATTTACTATCGGTAATCATCTTAACTAAGAATGAAGAACTCAATCTCCCAACGTGTTTAGGTAGTTTGCAAAAGCTAAATGCAAAAATTTTTATTGTCGATTCTGGTAGTACGGATCGAACAGTAGAAATAGCTCAAAAAGCAGGTTGTCAAGTGTTTAATCATCCTTTTGAGAACCAAGCAAAACAACTTAACTGGGCTATTGAGAACTTACCAATCACTACAAACTGGATTATGCGCCTTGATGCTGATGAACGGCTTACTCCTGAATTGGTTGAAGAGTTAGAATCAATCTTACCTAAGACATCAAACGATATTACAGGATATCAAGTTAAACGCCGCGTGTTTTTTATGGGACGTTGGATGCGTCATGGTGGCTACTATCCTACCTGGCTATTACGAATTTGGCGTAATGGAACGGGTACTTGCGAACAGAGGTGGATGGATGAGCATATGATTCTTTCTAAAGGCAAAATTGCTAATCTTCAGCACGATATTATAGATGAAAATCAAAAAGGTTTAAGTTTCTGGACTGATAAACATAATCGCTATGCGGAACGAGAGGTGAAAGACATACTTAATATTGGTGTCGAACAAGATGATTTTCTTTTAAAAAAAGGTCAGTTTTCTCAAGCTAGTCAGCGAAGATGGGTGAAAAAAAATCTTTATGCACGCTCACCTCTTTTTCTACGTGCTTTCCTCTACTTTCTTTTACGATATATTGTCGGTTTAGGTTTTTTAGATGGTAAGGAAGGGTTAATTTTTCATGTTTTACAAGGTTTTTGGTATAGATTCCTAATAGATGCTAAAATATATGAATTACGAAAAAATTAAATTACTTATTTGTTTAAATTATACTGATTTTATACTTTTTGTACATCGTTATATTAAATTTAAACTTTCAAGAGTAATCAAAAGATTAAGAGGAAAATCTGTGTTTTACAAAAACTTATTTTCATAAATTCAGATATTTTGTTTTTTATATGAATAAATTAATTTTAATAGAAACAAGAATATTTGCGGGAGTAGGTAATACCCTGTATTGGAAACAGATTTATAAATTTTTCTATGTGATTCTAAGATATAGAATTGTTTTTAATCTGTAAAATAGGGCTGAAAATGCTATTGTTTATTCAAAGCATATTAATTAAGTTAAATAAATTTATCATATACGTACATAAGCTATTGAATTCTTCATACATATACGAGATTTTATATGAGAATATTAGAGGTTTACTCAAAAATCCTAGATGGTTGTTGATGCGTAAACTAGCTAGGTTTAATTTGGTAAGAAATATCAATAATTATTTTTCAAAACGCAAATTTAAAAATTCTAAAGAGCCAGCAAGTGATAAAAGTGATTCTTTATTTAAAGAGCTTGATATAGATGAAATAGTTAAACAGCTAAAAGAAAATGGTTTTTACTTGGGTATAAACTTGCCTCAAGATATAGTCACAGAAATAATTGAATTTGCCTATTCTCATCCTTGTTATGGTAATAGAAAGCCGTGGCTTGGATTCTATTATCATCAAAGGGAACAAATAAAAAGTAAGCTAGGAAAAAGATTTGTACTAGCTAGTTATTTTAATACAGCATTGTATTGCCCTGCAATTCAAAAATTAAGAAATGATCCTAGTTTGTTAGCAATATCTACAAAATATTTGGATACACAGCCAGTGATTCAAGGAAATGAGCTTTGGTGGAGCTTTGCTGGTGAGACAAGCAGTAGCGAAAAAAAGAGAGCATTTCAAATGTTTCACTACGATATAGATGATTATAAATTTTTAAAATTTTTCTTTTATCTGACTGATGTAGATGAAACTAGTGGGGCTCATGTCTGTATTCGTGGAAGTCACAATAAAAAGAAATTTACACATCTGTTATTTCATAAAAAAGAAACAGATCAAGATATTATAGACTACTATGGCAGAGAAACATTAGTGACAATTTGCGGTCAAGCCGGACTGGGTTTTGTTGAAGATACATTCTGTTTTCATAAAGGTACTACTCCCACTGCTCAAGACCGTTTAATACTGCAAATAGAATTTGCTACAACTGACTACAATATGCAAAACGATTTAAAATCGCCTTCTATTTGCAAACTTCTCAGATTTTAAATAATAAAAATTTTTAATTTTTTTAGTACGGGAACAAATTCAAAAATTATTCTGCTTGCCATACTATGCATTTAGACAATTATACTCTTGGTACATATACACCTGGTGCGCCCTACTGGAAACAACTTCTTTGGTACTTTATAGGATCATCTTTACTACAAAGCCATATACTTGTATTTTCCGCCTTCAAGGTTTGGCTACTTCGTATCTTCGGAGCGCAAATTGGTAAAAATGTCCGTATTAAACCAGGAGTACGGGTAAAGTTTCCCTGGCGGTTGACAGTTGGCGATCACGTATGGATTGGAGAAGATGTTTGGATTGATAACCTTGCTTCTGTGATTATCGAAAGTCACGTTTGCCTATCTCAGGGCGTTTATCTGTGTACTGGCAATCACGACTGGAGCCATGCCGATTTTAAACTGATTACTGCCCCAATCCACATTCAACAGAGTAGTTGGATTGCTAGCAAAGGTGTAATTGGGCCTGGAGTCACCGTTGGACACGGAGCCGTGCTAACTCTAGGTGGAGTAACTGGGCGTTCCTTAGAACCAATGACAATTTATGCAGGTAATCCAGCTCAACCTATTAAGCAAAGAAAACTGTAAATTTTTAGGAAAGTGTCGAGGTTAATAATATATTTTGTCAATATTTTGTTAAGTTTGCGATCGCGTTGACATTAATTAAACATCAAGCTCTTAACAATCTAATATGCATCTAAGCTTTAGGAATAGGCTACATAATCTATTCAAAAAATTAAAAACTCTATTTTTTATGATTATAATAATTAAACTTTGTCTCTAGGTTATCTGTCAGATTATAAGTACCAGAATCCTACTACTATCAGTCTTCAATAAACTATAGGATTAGTTAATATTACACGCGTTTAGTGTACTAAGTAAAAAAATAAAGCTTAATAAAACTAACTTTTAATCATTGCTTGTCTTTACTTTCAAAAAAATTAAAGATAGTGTAAACTCTTAAACAAGGAGATGTAAAGTTAGCTTTTTACTCAATATTTATAGTAAATCTATTAAACAAGTCTGCTTTAACATACTGAACACAATGATAAATAGCTTTAGTAACTGGATAGTGGCAAATAAAAATCAAGTTTCTTCTGAAGTTTTAGGAGAGACAGTCATTCTCAATATGACTTCAGGAATTTACTACGGTTTAAATGAAACAGGTACTTTTATCTGGAATCTAATTCAAGAACCAAAAACTGTGGAGGAAATCTTAAGTGCGCTGTTGGATGAATATGAAGCAGATATAGAAGAGTGCAAAAGTGATATTTTGGCATTAATAGAAGACTTAGCAGAGAAAGGAATGATAGAAATTAAAGATGAAGCAAGTATGGAAATTATTACACCTTAAAGATAGAGAACGCAATCTTTTAATCAATACATTTATTTTGTTAGGATTAGTCAGATTAGGATTATGGTTGCTGCCATTTCAAAAATTACAGCAACGACTAGCAACCATCAGTCAGCAAAATCCTCAACGAGATCAATTCTCTGTTAACGAAATTATTTGGGCTATTAATGCCAGTACTCGCTATATGCCTGGTGGTGCGAAGTGTCTAGCTCGTGCTTTGACTTGCCAGACAATGATGAATCGATACGGTTACTCACCGCAACTGCGTATAGGAGTCACCAAAAGTGAAAAAGGGAAATTAGAAGCTCATGCGTGGATTGAGAGTCAAGGACAAATTGTCATTGGCAACCTTACAGACCTTTCAAGATTTACCCCACTACCATCTTTATACAATTAGACAACTATGAGCGGCATTGTCGGCGTTTACTATCTTGATGGTCAATCTGTTGACCATCAAAAACTTGGGCAGATGGTAGATATTATTGCCCATAGGGGGCCAGATAATGCAGGCATCTGGATTGATGGGTGTGTTGGCTTGGGACATCGAATGCTGTGGACAACGCCCGAATCTCTTCTAGAGAAGTTGCCCTACCACACTGGTGATTTGACAATTACGGCAGATGCTCGAATTGATAATCGAGACGAACTCATCTGTGCATTAGAATTAAATGACTATCCGGCAGAGAAAGTCACCGATAGTCAACTGATATTAGCTGCTTATGAAAAATGGGGTAAGCAATGTCCAGAGCATTTATTGGGTGATTTTGCCTTTGCTATTTGGGATCGGCGAAAGCAGATATTATTTTGTGCCAGAGATCACTTTGGTGTTAAACCTTTTTATTACTATTCATCTGCACAAGCCTTTGTTTTTGGCAGCGAGATTAAAGCTATCTTTTGCTTGCCAGATGTGCCACGCCAGATAAATGAAGTGAGGATTGGTGATTATCTGGTATCGATGTTTGAGGATACTACCATTACTTTTTACCAAGATATCCTCCGACTTCCTCCTGCTCATCGGATGATAGTAAGCTGTGAAGGAATAAAGTTAGAGTCATATTGGTCTTTAAATCCTAACCATGAATTGCGTTTAGGTTCTGATGAGGAATATGCCGCCAAGTTTCGTGAACTTTTTAGCGAAGCTGTGCGATGCCGTATGCGTAGTGCCTACCCTCTCGGTACAATGCTCAGTGGTGGGCTAGACTCTTCCTCAATCACTTGCACAGCAAGGAAAATACTAGAAGAGGAAGGAGGATCTGTTTTACCGACATTTTCAGCAATTTTTGACAAAGTGAGTGAGTGTGACGAACGTGCTTACATCAACCCTGTTCTTGCTCAAGGTGGCATGAAGCCGCACTACGTTTGTGCGGATCAAATCAGTCCTCTCATAGATAGTCTGTTCAAGCATCTGGATGAACCTCTGTTCGCCTTCAATTTGTATTTAAACAGGAGTATTTACAAGGTTGCTCAACAGCAGGGGGTGCGCATAATTCTTGATGGATTTGATGGAGATAGTACTGTTTCACATGGCGTAAGCTATTTAAATGAATTGGCAATTAACAAACGATGGTTCAGCTTAATTCAACAGTTGAAAGGATTTGCTAAAAACTTCAATTATTCTTTCTGGCAGCTACTGTGGCAATATTTGTGGAAATATGAATTTGAGCCAATAATACGCAAATATAAGCCTTTGAGAATAGGACAACGAGTTTGGCAAGCATTGCAAAGGCGAGTAATGCGAACAAGTGGCTCTGCTAATCAACCTACATGGAGTACAATCCTTAACCCTGATTTTGTTGAACGCGTTGGCTTAAAAGAACGGCGTAAATCTTTAAATAAACTTTTCTTATACTCACAAGAGAACCAAAGAGCACAACACTACTACAGTTTGGCGAGGGGTGTTATGCCTTATACTTTAGAGGTATTAGACAAAGCTGCTGCCGAGTTTGGCATTGAACTACGTTTTCCATTCTGGGATAAGCGGTTAGTGGAATTTTGCCTATCTGTTCCTGGTGAGCAAAAGATACACCAAGGCTGGACGCGGATGGTGATGCGTCGGGGAATGGCTGGGATTCTGCCTCAGGAAGTGCAATGGCGTGGTGGCAAATCTAATCTGGCTCCTAGCTTTAACCACGGACTTTTAACTTTTGAGCAAGAGCGCTTGGAAGAGCTTCTGGTCAAGAACTCTGAACTCATTAAGGAGTACACAAACACAATTAGTTTGCATGAGGCATATCACAGATTTATTTCTCAACAAGACAAAGAAGATGATTCTTTCAATCTCTGGAAAGCTTTGAACTTAGCTCTATGGCTGAAGCATAGTGACTTTTCACCATCTGAAGCCCCACAAGTACGCGACTGAAAGCGATCTAAGTGTTGCATATCAAATGGTTGTCTTGTTGGCTGATATTAATACATCCAACAACACAGCTATTTTGGTGGTCAACTCTATTTACAGAGAAACCTCTAGAAAGCTGTATTTTCGAGCCTTTATTAGGTTCACTTTAATAAACTAACAACAAAGGACAAATCCATGAACTTGCAAAAGAAAACCTACACCAAACCCGAAGTAACCGTTTATGGTGACATCGAAACTCTAACCCAACAAGGTGGAGCTAGCAGTACTGACGTTCCTCAGGGTTCTACTGTAGGTCCAAACGGAATTGGTGATGTTGCTAGCTAATCGTTAGCAGCCACCGAAATAATTCAAAATAACTTTGTGTTTTTTTGCTTGAGATCAGCAAGAAAACCGAAGTTATTTATGAACAAATTTTGATAATAATGATTGTCTGCTCAATTTCTCTTGAGCGTTTGACATCACTAGTCGAGGCTGAATTCTAAGTAATCAGCCTTTACTTACTAAAGTGTTCAGTAAAGAATAAAAAATATGTATTCCTACAGAGCTTATGGTTTAATTGTCTACTCCCCATTCCCACTGCCAGAGTTAATCACCTCTTGTGAAGTAGATGCAGATGTGATTATACAATTGCAAAAACTAGAGCATTCTCCCTTAAAAACTAATTCTGCTGCACATTGTTTCCAGTTAACTTCTGAGGGTATGTACTTATATTGGCAAGGAGTGGGAACTTTTCTGATCCAAGATGGAAAAAGAATTATTATCGATCCAGTTCCAGAGGCTGATGAGGACAGACTACGCTTATTTATATTGGGGGCAGCTATAGGTGTGCTGCTACATCAACGAGGATTTTTAGTACTGCATGCAAGTGCTGTGACCATACATGATAATGGTGTTGCCTTCATCGGAGATAAAGGATGGGGTAAATCCACTATGGTTGCTGCTCTCCACGCACGGGGACATAGCCTAATTGGTGATGACGTTATTGCTGTAGACTTGAACAATAGCAACCAAGTATTGCTGATACCAGCTTTTCCACAACTGAAACTTTGGCCAGATGCAGTTGCTGGTTTGGGAGGTAATCCTGAAGAATTGCCACGACTAGTTTCTCACTTAGAAAAACGCGATCGCAGGATTACTCACGGTTTTACAGAAAAAACTATTCCACTCCAGCAAATTTATGTTCTAGGTATAGATGCGAATGTAGAAATTCAACCTCTTCAGCCCCAGAAAATTTTAACATATCTATTCCGCAACTCTTACATAACGCGATTTGGGAATGAACTGCTGCAACCTAACGGAGCGTCTCACTTCCTTAAGCTTACCAAACTTGCTAACTTAGTTTCGATATCTCGGCTTTTACGACCTAGCTCTCTACAACTTTTACCTAACGTTTGCCAGTTAGTAGAACAGCATCTTGAACGTCAAATCAGTACAGCTAATTTTGTTTAAAATTAATTATCTAATTTTTTAATTAGAGATAATTTATCAATTCATGAATACTGAACCTAACTTTTCTCAACTTGTTTATCCATATAAAATTACAGATTTTTTTCAGTCCTTTTGGGAGAAAAATTATCTTTATATTAATCGTAACAATTACTCCTTTTATAACAATATTTTAGATAATAACGATATTGATAATTTTTTGCAAAATCAAAAATTACAAGCAGAATGTGATAATTTTTTCTTAGTCAAGGATGGTAATAGTTTAGATTTCAAGAATTGGTCTAAACAAGAATCCAAATCTCATCAATATATTGTTAACAATAAGAAGCTATTTGAATTTTTACATCAGGGCTTTACACTAGTTATCAACGGTGTACATAAATCAATTCCTAAACTTATAAAATTTTGTAATTTACTAGAAAGCGAACTCAAGTTTAGAATTAGAGCAAATATTTATATAACACCTCCTACAGCACAAGGATTATTGCCACATTATGACGAGCATGATGTTTGTATTTTACAAATACATGGTACTAAAATTTGGCATTTATATCACTCACCAATACAACTACCTTCTCAACAAAAAGACCAGCGTATAGGACTACACTCATTAGAAAAACCGGAGTTTGAAGTTGAATTAAAGCCGGGAGATTTACTATATATTCCCAGGGGTCTCATTCATCAAGCTTTCACAACAGATACAAATTCTATACATATTGCATTGGGGTTATATCCCACCTATTGGTTTGAACTACTACAAGACTTAGTTGAACTCGCTAAGGAGAACCCGGCTTTTAGAAGAGCCATTCCTAACGAATTCATGAATGATGATCAGAAAAGCTTTTTTAAAGAAAAGTTTCGCCAAATCTGCCAAGATTTAGTTACTAATTTAGATGTAGATACTTTACTTGAAACAAAATCTCACCAGTTTATTGTCAACAAGCGTTCCCAAGATGAAAGCAGATTTAAGGACTGGTTACTCATTAATCAAATTAATTTAAACTCTATTCTATCACGAAGAAAAGGTATTCTTTTTTCAATAGATAAGGATAAAAGCAATATACATATAAATTTTTACAACAAAAGCTTAACTTTTCCTATTTTTTTTGCTCCTTCCTTAAGTACTATATTATATAGCGATCGCTTTGCCGTGAAAGATATTGGTGGTTTAATAAATAATAAAGGCAAAATTAAGTTAGTTACTAAATTTATCCAAGAAGGATTTTTGAAAATTGAAAGTATTAACGCTGACGATTAGTTAGATTTTAACTAAATTTATATAGGTCATTTATAAAATATTTTAAACTTACTAAAAATTCTTTAAAAATTATAAATATGCAAGCAGGCAAAATCATTAAACAAAAACTCCAGCAAACTTTACGCCTTGTGCCTGCATTACGCTTAGTCTGGCAAAGTAGTCCTGGTTGGACGAGCGCTCGTGTAGTGCTGCTAGTTATCCAAGGAATACTGCCTGTAGTATCAATTTATCTTACTAAATTGATCATAGATACAGTAGCTGTTAACCTCTCTACTACTGATAAAACTGCTGCCTTTCATCGTGCAATACTTTTAATTGCTATAGCTGGTGCAGTAACTCTTGTAACTGCTCTTTGCAGTTCCTTAACAGAATTAGTCACTACTGCTCATTCTCAGCGAGTGACTGACTATATGCAGGGCATTATTAATGCTAAATCAATTGCAGCCGATCTAGAGTATTACGAGAACGCCAAATACTACGATGCCCTACAACGTGCTCAACAAGAAGCTCCTCACCGACCTCCCCAAATTTTAAATCGTTTGGCACAAGTTGCTCAAAACAGTGTTTCCTTGCTGGCAATGATTGGCTTGTTGCTGTCACTGCATTGGGGAATTATCGGTATCCTATTTATTGCTGCTCTTCCCGCTATGCTAGTGCGGTTAAAATTCAGTCGAGTCATGTATCATTGGCAGCGAAAATGGACTCCACCGCATCGAAAAGCGATGTATTTAAGTTGGATTTTGACATCAGATCAGTTTGCCAAAGAAATTCGCTTATTTGATTTAGGTAACTTTTTTAGTCAATGGTACCTCCGTATCCGACGGCAGATATATAAAGAAAGCTTAAAAATTTTTACTAAACGCTCTCTGGCTAATTTTGCAGCAGAAGCTGTCGCTGGGGTTTTAATATTTGTTATCTATGCTTTCATTGTTTATCAAGCTATCTACGGCATTTTGCGTTTGGGTGATCTGGTTCTCTATCATCAAGCATTACAGCGCGGACAGAATGATATTAAAGGTTTATTGAGTAGTTTATCTGCTCTGTATGAAGACAACTTATTTCTTGCTAATCTCTACGAGTTCCTGGACTTGAAACCCAAGCTAGTCGATCCTTTAGATCCGATACCAGTTCCACGACCAATGCAGAGTGGGATTGTATTTAATAATGTTAGTTTTCAATACACTACCACTATCCGTCAGGCACTTCGAGATATCAACCTTACGATCCGACCAGGGGAAGTAGTAGCATTAGTTGGAGAAAACGGCTCCGGGAAAACAACTTTAATTAAACTTTTATGTCGATTGTACGATCCAACAGCAGGCAACATTACTATCGATGGGATTGATCTACGGGAATTTAAAATTGCTGAATTACGGCACCAAATCAGCGTAATTTTTCAGGACTATGCCAAATACCACCTGACAGCACAGGAAAATATCTGGCTAGGCAATATCGAACTGCCACCTCATCAGGAAAGTATAATTGCTGCTGCTCGCCGTTCTGGTGCTGATGATGTCATCACAAAATTACCTCAAGGTTATGACACCATCTTGGGTAAGTTATTTGAACAGGGAGAAGAACTAAGTATTGGGCAATGGCAGAAAATTGCACTAGCGCGGGCATTTTTGCGGGATTCCCAGGTAATTGTCCTTGATGAGCCTACCAGCGCCATGGATCCCAAAGCTGAATATGAAGTGTTTGAAAAGTTCCGCCAACTGATCAAAAATCAAGCTGCCATTCTCATCAGCCATCGCTTATCCACTGTTAAGATGGCCGATCGCATTTATGTGATGGCAAATGGTTCCATTTTAGAAAGCGGTACCCATGAGGAATTAATGCAGCTAGAGGGTACCTATGCCCATTTATTTGAAACCCAAGCTCAAAATTATAGGTAGCAGTTTGATGATTGTACTACCCAAAATGTCTACTCAACAGCTGCCACAATCTACTATTAAAGAAGTAGAGTTGCTACTATACTGTGCCAGAACTCACATTACTCCCACAATAGCAGCACGCATTCAAAAGCTGTTGCTAGAGGATATTGACTGGGAGTATTTGATACGAATAGCACAAAGGCACAGAGTTATGCCGCTTTTGTATCACAGCCTCCAAAGTATTTCTCCAGAACTTGTTCCCCCTGCCAAGTTAAATCAGCTCCGTCAAGATTTTCAAGCAAATCTTTTTCGTAGCATTTTTATTACTCAAAGTTTATTGAAGTTTTTAAGCTTATTTGAAAGCAATCAAATTCCTGCGCTCTCATTCAAAGGATCTATTCTAGGGGCTTCAGCCTACGGTAACTTTTCCCTCCGCCAAACACGAGATCTGGATATCCTTGTTCACAAACATCACTATCAAAAAGCTGTAGATTTACTGATTGCCGCAGGGGGTGAAATCTGTCTTGACTTGCCCTCAGAGTGCCATTTTCTATTCTATGATCGCACGCTTTGTATTGACCTTCATTGTGAAATCATACCAAAGGATTACTCACGTTCTATTAGTGACAATTACTGGTGGCAAAATTTGGAGCATTTTGAGCTATCCGGAGAAAAGGTGCTTAATTTATCACCAGAAGCCTGCTTTTTCATGCTCTGTCTCCAGGGAACTAAAGACTGTTGGTATATGTTGCATCGGATTTGCGATGTTGCGGAAGTGATTCGCACATATCCAGAAATGAACTGGATGCAGATTATGGATCAAGCAAACAGATTCGGATGTAAACGGATAGTTTCTGTCGCACTTGTGTTAACCAAAAATCTACTAGAAGCATCTCTTCCAGAAGAAGTTTTAAAAGAGGTAGAGTCGGATCCAGCAGTTAAGTCAGTAGTCGAGCAGGTGAGCAAACAACTTTTTTGTGAGACTACTGAAGAGAAAATTGAAGGGGTGCCAAAAGATTTATTTCACATGAGTACAAGAGAACATTTCAAGGACAGATTACAAATCTTGGTTAGTTTATTGAATACTCATGGCTGGTTTACACCCACAGAACACGATTTAGAATTTCTTCGTTTACCTAAATTTCTCTATTTTCTGTATTATCTAACTCGCCCAATTCGTTTAATAGCAAGATACAGATTATCTTTGTTACAGTACTTAAGAATAAAAAAATAGTATTTATTTACTAAATTTTTCTTGCAAACAACGATTACAAGAACGTGCTGAATGCCTAGCAGCAAAACTGTGAGAATTGGGTATCAAGCCTGATGAGTGATGAAAAGGCGATCGCCTCGCTTCTATCTGTGGGTTCCAGGGATTTGTTAGACTGATCACACCAGGATATTTCAGTCAAAGTTTCCGGAAACGCCAGCACCAAGAGGCTACTCATGCTCACAAATACCCTACTTCTCTCTAAACAACTCCCCACCCTGCAATACTCTTCCACTCCAGAAAGATTTGATGAAACCTGGGAAGCTCCTTTGGCAACCCTTCTAGGATTAGGGCGTGCCGCCGGCGCTGACTTCATCGAATTTTTTTTAGAGCGTGTCAACTATATTAGCTGCCTTGCAGAAGAAGACACCATCACCAGTATTACACCGCGTCTTTCTACTGGTGCAGGAGTAAGAGTATTTAAAGGACACGGCGACTGCTATGTTAGTACAAATGACCTTTCGTTTGCAGGTTTGAAAGCCGCTTTAGAAAAAGGTCTTTCGATTCTGGGATTACAGCTACCTGCACCAAACGCTTTTATTCCAGAAATCAACCTGGAATTACTTAGAGATTACGCCACTAAAAGAGGCAAAGATAGCTGGTTACCTCTGTGTAGCTCTATCCGCGAAATGGGAGAAATTCTCCTTGAAAGTACTGCCCAATTACAGCAAAAAGCCAACCACATCCAATCACGTCGTGGCACCTATTTCCGTGACTGGCAAGAAGTTTTAGTCGCCGCTAGTGATGGTACTTTTGCCCGTGACATTCGCCTTACCCAGTCAGTAGGATTAAGCTTGCTGTGCGCTGACGGTAGCGATCGCGCTTCCATGGGTGAACGGGGTGGTAACACCAGCGATCCCAATTTCCTAAAAACCTGGGATTACCAAGAAGCAGCGGAACAACTTGCCGAATCAACAGGTAAAATGCTCTACGCAGATTATGTGGAATCAGGCACTTATCCCATCATTATGGCAAATCACTTTGGCGGGGTAATTTTCCACGAAGCCTGCGGACACTTGCTAGAAACCACACAAATTGAACGCAAAACCACTCCTTTTGCTGACAAAAAAGGCGAAAAAATTGCCCACGAAAGCCTAACTGCTTGGGACGAAGGACGGACAGAAAATGCCTTCGGTACAATCGATATGGACGACGAAGGTATGCCTGCCCAGAGAACTTTATTGATTGAAAAAGGTGTTCTCAAGAACTTCTTGGCAGATAGAGCTGGTTCGTGGCGCACCGGACATCCCAGAACCGGTAGTGGGCGGCGTCAAAGTTTCACATTTGCGGCTGCTAGCCGGATGCGTAATACTTACATTGCTCCTGGAGAATACACAACAGAAGATTTATTTGCCTCTGTTGATAAAGGTATTTACTGCAAAAAAATGGGTGGCGGTAGTGTTGGCGCTACTGGACAATTTAATTTTGGTGTAGACGAAGCTTATTTGATAGAAAACGGCAAAATTACTAAACCACTCAAAGGAGCAATTCTCATCGGTGAAGCCAAGGAAATAATGAATAAAATTTCCATGTGCTCTCAAGACTTATCTTTAGCACCCGGCTTCTGTGGCTCTATTAGTGGCAGTATCTACACCACGGTAGGACAACCACATATCAAAGTTGATTCAATTACTGTTGGTGGACGCTAAATAATTTTGAATTTCAGACTTTTATGCCTAATATTAACGAAATAGCAAATCATGCTAAGGATAGTGCTAATAAACTTGGCGTTAGAAAATTCGATATCTATGGATCAATAGTAGATTCAACGAGTGTCCAAGTAGATCAAGGTGAACCTAAGCAAGTCAAAGCCTCAAATCTTTCTGGTGTCACTGTGCGTGTTTGGAATGAAGATCACACAATGGGTGTCACCAGTACGACAGATGTAGACCCCAGAGGTCTAGAATTAGCTTTAGAAACTGCCTACGAAGCTAGTTTCTTTGGCGTGAAAGAAAATGTACCGGATTTTAGCCCACAAGCAACTGCCCCTATTAATCATCAATCCGATCAAAAATACCCACAAGCTCCTGTTGCTCAACTCATAGAGAATTTACTGGCAGCCGAGAAAGAAGTACTATCAATTCATCCGGCTATCAAAGGAGTACCCTACAACAGCCTGGCGCAAAGAGATATTGATAGGTTCTATCTCAACAGCGAGGGTGCGATGAGAATTGAGTCTCACTCTTTGGCATCAATTTATCTTTATAGCAAAACGGAAGAAGAAGGGAAAAAACCTCGTAGTGCAGGGGCTTTTAGAATTAATCACAGTTTAGAGGCTTTAGATATCAATGGTTGCATTCAAGAAACGGCTGAGAAAACTATTAGCCACTTAAATTATGAGAAAATTAAGTCTGGTAAATATACAGTTGTTTTCTCACCAGATGCTTTCTTGAGTCTTTTGGGTGCTTTTTCAAACTTGTTCAACGCTCAAAATATTTTGGATAAACAAAGCCTATCTACTCCTGATGATTTAGGAAAGCAAATTGCTTCTCCCCTGCTTTCAGTGTGCGATGATGCATTGCATCCAGCTAATGTGGGTGCAGAAACTTTTGATGGTGAGGGAACTCCCACTCGTCGAGTGTCACTCATTGAAAATGGAATTTTAACAGGCTTTCTCCATAGCGCAGGTACTGCGAAAAGACTGAATACTCAACCAACTGGTAATGCTAATATAGGCGCAAAAGTCACCGTCAGCCCGAATTTTTATCATGTTTTTGCAAGTACATCTACTGAACAAGAACTAAGTCTGGAAACAGCTGAAAATATAGTTTTTATCGATGATTTACAGGCTCTCCATGCTGGAGTTAAATCTTTACAAGGTTCTTTTTCTCTACCCTTTGATGGTTGGATTATCAACAAAGGTGTCAAGACGAGTATTGAGTCGGCAACAGTTGCTGGCGATTTTCTACAACTTCTAAAGTCAATTATTTTTGTAGAGAAAGAAGCTGAGTTAACTCCTGCCGGAGTATGTCCAAAAATCTGGGTTAATGAACTGTCAATTACTGGAGAGTAAAATTTAGTAATTAGGAGCTAGGAGTTAGGAGTTGTCACATTTAATCTATACTTTCTAACTCTTAGTTTGTTACTTTAATTCTCCTCCTTAACATCAAGAGTAAATATTAAAACTATTGTCATAATTTAAATTAGTACCAATTATAACAGCGTCATTTACTGTCTCTCATTAGACATTTTATCTGATACCAATTTAAAAATGATTAAGGGTAATAGATTCACCCAACCCAGATACAAAAGGCGATTCCCAATCTAAAATCCAAAAACCAAAATCCAAAATGGTATGACTGGCTGGGTAATAAGTTACCGCTTTATTGTAATCCCGTTAGTAACATTTTCAACTCCAACCCGCAGCAATATCAAATCAGTGACGTCTGATGGTATCGATTGTGTAGGATCAGCAAGTTTGTCTTGACGCAATTGGGAAAACATAGATCGCAACCATTGGGCATTAACAGTACCTATATTTGACATATGTTGAACGCTTCCAGTACCAGAGTTTGGGCCAACATTATTATTTAACGTTACTATCCGACCAGCGTTTGAGCTATTCGAGAAATTAGCAACAATATTGTCTTGCGCGCGTAATGCAGATCCAAATAGTAAGAAGTTAGTGTTGGCATTATTGCCCTGTACTGATACGGCACCACCCATAAAGTGAATGTTCCCTAGCGTTACTTTCCCTGAAAATCCATCTACTATAATAGTTGGGGAACTTCCAGCAGCACTCCCGTAAAACTGTTGCTTCATATTATCCAAAGTTATCGTTCCTGACCCGGTGAGGTGTAGCATAGGAGATCTATTGGAACCGTTCTCATACCAAGAGTCCTGCACCATCAGACGCCCACCATTGTCTACATGAAAGCTTGGCCCTTCTTTAAATGCACCACTAGAACCCCCAAACAAATTTACTCGTGCAGTAGTCGATTCACCATCCGCAGTTAGAGAACCGCCGATAACTGTTACTCCTTTTGAGATACCAAAGAAACGGTGATTGATACTATTAATTACTGTATGATCAAGTCCATCAACTATCATGCCTGCACCAGCATTGGTAAGCATATTCGTTATGGTCTGGTCAAGAAGAATATGTCCCTGTTGTTGATCAACTCCTTCAACTACAATGCCATCAGCACTATGGTTACCGAGAATGTCAATATCTTGGATAAGGGCTTTGCTTGGCCCTTTTACACGCAACACCGGGCCAGAACTAGATGAATTCCATACTATACGGGAGCAGCCCTTAAAGCATAAATATCCCATATCTCCTACAATTCGCACATCGCTGTCTGCTGGAATTGTAATAGTGGTATTGGTAGAGTAGTCACCAGCGGGTAGATGTACTACAGAGCGTTGACCAGCATAGGTAGAAGAGGCTTTTTTTATTGCAGTCTGAATTGCTGCTCCAGTCTTTTGAGTGACTTTAATTACTGGCGCTGTTGATCGCTCCGGAGTGTCTGGTAGCTTTGGTACCTCAACATTAATCGTGCTTCGATTTACTACCTTGTTATCTTGCGAGTAAAAACGATTATAGTCTTGGTCAATATCAATCGGATTAGAAACTGTAAAAGTATTGCCTACAGCGATTAGGTTTCCCGGCGATCCTGCTCCCATGGCTACTGCTGGAGTCGTCACACCTGCTGGATTACGAATAATATTGTCCAACAGAGTAACTGGACCAGCACTTTTAAGACTGACTGCAACGTCAGTGGTATCTAAGATAGTATTGTCTTGTAGTATGGCGTTTAGTCCGTCTCCCGTCGGGCCATGCGTTGAATAAAAACGTTTAGATGCTGTTGAATAATTATTCCGAAGTCCGATAAAAGAATTATTTTGCGCGTACACATCAGCCTCGGTGGAGCGACGAAAAACCGAATTTGTGACGTGAAAAACTCCAATTAAACCGGCAACACCGTAATTATTATCTTCAAACAGAGAACTGCGAATCCACCAGTCAACCGTGTTCCAATCTTGCAATACTATGCCTGCATAGGAGTGACGTAAGAATTTGCATCGCATAATTGCCACTTCTGCTGCCGTGTCTTGGTGTCCTGCTATATTGGGATCTTCACCACCTTGGATACCTACCTCTAAATCTTTAAAGACATTATCAGAGATATCAAAAGTTGTCGGGAAATGATCGCCTGTAGCATAGCCACCCCAACGAATCCAAAGCCCTTTACCCGCTTTACCTGCTCCATCAAAAGTGAGGCGACTAAGCCGACTGTAGGCAACATTCTTAAACAGGAGCATTACTCCTTGATTTGTTCCCCCCCAACGCAGCGTCACACTTTCTGGAGATTCTCCGATAATTGCAACATTGCGTACCTTGTAGAGTCTCAGTTGTTTAGTAATACGATAAGTACCTGCCGGAAGATACAATACACTTCCCTTTCCTTTATCTGTCTGCCCTAAATCGTCAAGTGCTTGCTGTAATGCGGCAGTGTCATCGGTAGTACCATCACCTTTGGCTCCATATGCAGTCTTCACATTAGTCCAACTTGAAAATGGACCATAAAACAAGGGCGTAGAGTAAGTAGCTTCAGACGCGGTAGCACTCGGTGGAAACAGATGCGGAATAATCATTGGAGTACATATAGTCGCTATGAATAAGCAAAAGCTTAAGAGACAATAGCGATTGGTAGTAATAAATTTTGCTCTACTTTTTTTAAAATTACTCACAACGTTTGTCCTCTAGATACCTAATAATTCTTGTTCACGGTATTTTTTACGCTCTCATTCAAAACTTAATCACACCTATTTTTCATGCTTAAGATCGTAATTACAGAAATCAAAGCACCGAAATTTTTATGAAATGAGCTATGTAGCCAAAATTTAATAGGTTGCTTCTTTGTAGTGTTTGCACTCATCAAATCATTAGCCTGATTTCTAGTTATTTTTTCTTGTGACTTCAGTCATCAAACAATGATTGCTGAAATTTTTATTTCTTGTACACTTATTTGAGCTTTGATAATAGAATTTAATCTTGCTTTCAAGCGTAATACAGTTTTTATTAGTTACGCCTATCTCTAAAAAACATATTTTATAATATGCATCAAATAATGTACAAAAAATTAGCTCACCGACAAAGAATTTTTCTAATGCGCTAAATGAGCATACATATGCCAACTACGAGTTAAGTCAAAGTTGACAGTATTGTCAATAGGATATGACTAAGACATAACACTATTTTTGAATTCATGAACTTGGCATACATATGCCACTACAAGTTAAGTCAGGCTGATAGTGATGTCAACAGTAAATTACACTGTATTTTTGAATTAGCTTAAATACAACAAGGAGATATTGTGATCGCCTTAGTAGAGATTAGTTGCTGATGGTAATGGCTGATTATACAAATTAGGTTATGTCAACTGCCCGCTAAAAAGCTATCACCGTAAGTTATATATAGATATGAAATTCTATGCGATCGCACTGCTATTAAAGATTATTTATTAACAGATGACGTATGAATACTTTCCTCGTTTGATAAATATTAAGTTTTTTTAAGTATATTAGATTGAAGCATATTTTTGATTTTTCCCTCTTCAATAGTTCATGCTTACTATATTATTACCTACGTATTATCCTAATCGCATTATTACTTACGTATTATCCTAATTGTATTAATTTGAATCTAAAATTTTTCAATGAAAATACCTAAAAATCTAGTAATAGAATACTAAGTTATATCATGTCCAGTTAATCAAACTGAATAAAAATATTTGCTCATAGTGAAGACTAAAGTCCTCACTATAAAGTGTTTGTTATGGGTGATTTGGCGGTTATCATATTACTATTGCTAGTATTTTTTGAATCTGTCAAGACATACTATGACACATCTCTAAGAAAATATAAATATAATCAAATAATATTTATTATCCCAATTTAGTAAAATAGCAAAAATATTAAATCTTATCTTATAGATAGCAAAATTTGCTCTTCATTTTCTCTAAAGTCCTCAAGCCAGTTATTCTCATAGAAATATAGATTGAGTAAATATCTACAATAATCTATCTAAATTTCTAGTTTAATAAATTAAGGAAAATTAGAAGTTAGAAATTAGAATATTTAAAATTGCTTCTTATAACTTCTAACTATTATCCTATAGATTTTATTCCTCGCCTCCGACACCAAGAATAAAATTAAAACCATTTGCTCCACTGATATTTGTGTCAATCATAATAGCTCCATCTACTTGAGCGTTATATAAATGAGCATTACTTAAATCAGCATTACTGAGATTAGCGTTATTAAATGTAGTGCCACTAGCAAAAGTTTGTGATAAATTAGCAGATTCCAAATTTGCACCAGTTAAATCTGCGCCTTCTAGGTTTGCACCTTCCAAATTTGCACCCTTTAAATTAGCATTTCGCAAGTCTGCGCCAATTAAGTGAGCACCGCTAAGATTCGCACCTTTTAAATTACATCTGTAACATGCTCTAGTTTCTAGTAAGCGCCGAACATTATTAACGGAATTTTCTGCTTTTACAGGAGTGGAGACAAAGAAAGATATTGTACTTAATAAAGCCGTTGCAGTCAAAATTCTAATCTTCATAGTTTTTCCTCCCATATCTGTAAGCTCTTGAATCAGGTTATGATAATTAGACTTAGCCTTTACTCATTAATTTTGATTAATGGTTCTAAAGTCTGCAATTAAACCCAATAACTTCAAGTAAATCTTAATTATTCAATTTATTAATATTATTCCTCTAATTTTGAAATGAGACATCTAACAATTGAAGGAATTAAATGGTAAGAATGAGAAGCTTAAATTAAGTTATTTATTCTTACTTTAGTTAGATGAGGTAGATAATATTCATCAGTTCGTCAATGAAACTCTCAAAGCAAAAATAATATTTGAATTAAAACGCCAAAATAAATATCTGTCTGAGGTAATTATTAAAAATCTTTCTTTGGAATCGTTTTTGATAGATCATCAAACATAGCAGTCCAAAATCATTCGCGAACAACTAGATCCCCGACTTGTTAAAGAAGTCGGGGATTTGAGCCTCTTGATTTTCATAACTCAAGTAGAAGTATTATATGTGACAATAATGGTGGGTTATGACTATGCATCAGCTACCTTTTTAGTTAAGTTAATGCTCTTCGCAGGCGTTGTTCAAAAGCAACCAAATCTACACCTAGGTTTTGCAAAATCCTAATTGCTGCTCCCCCTGCTGTACCTTTAGCTCCTTCTTTAAGAATGCCTAACAGCAGATGTTCTGTACCAATATAATTGACGCCTAGTTGTTGTGACTCTTCTACTGCTAGCTCTAACACCCGCTTGGCTCTGGGTGTGAAGGGCATATCCACAGGCGTTAATCCTCTCCCTCTGCCAACAATTTTTTCTTCCTCCATCTTGACTGTTTCCAAGTTCAATCCTACAGAGGAGAGAAACTGTGATGCAAATCCACTGCCTTCACCAACTAGTCCTACCAAAATTTGTTCAGTGCCAATATACGTATGTCCCAAGCGCCGAGATTCATCTTGGGCAATATTGATGACAGTAACAGCTTTTTGAGTGAATCTTTCAAAACCGTTAAGGTGGAATCTGTCCGAGACAAATCCAAAAATTCTTTCAAAAATAGACTCAAAAAATCTTTCAAACATAAACCCTTCCTGCATCGATGCATTGTTGACTGCTGTTAGGGCGTGATCGCTTCGAGATTTCCCAGTATAAAGAAAAGACAGTAAGTCTTCCATAATCTCAGCGTTGGCTGAATACCACAGAAATTGCTTATCTTTTCGACTATTAACTAAACCCTCAATTCGCAACTTCTCCAAATGATGCGATAAGGTTGAGTTCGGAATTTTTAGCTTTTGGTGAATCTCGCCTACAGTCATCCCCTCTGGATAAGCTGCAAACAGCAGCCGCATAATTTCTAGTCTTGGCTCCGATCCTAATGCAGCAAAGATGTCTGCATAACGAGCCGTTTCTATATATTCCATATTTCTAGAATAATGGAAATAATAGAAATGTCAATACTCACATTTTTGACATTCCAACTCAGGTGAGGAAAGGCAGGAGGTTCCTTTTTGTCTTTATTTGTTTTAAGTTACCTTGCCACTACCAATTAAATACAGCAGTGCCATACGTACGGCAACACCGCTAGTAACTTGTGTTTGAATAAGACTAAATTCGGGGTCATCCA
This sequence comes from Chlorogloeopsis sp. ULAP01, assembly GCF_030381805.1. Lineage (NCBI taxonomy): Bacteria > Bacillati > Cyanobacteriota > Cyanophyceae > Nostocales > Chlorogloeopsidaceae > Chlorogloeopsis > Chlorogloeopsis sp. ULAP01. Next base: position 600,800 of record NZ_JAUDRH010000001.1, on the reverse strand, counting down.
TTAAATCTGAGCTAATTTCGACACCACGGTTGACTGGGCCTGGATGCAAAACTTTGACGTTAGGCTTACACAGTTGTAGTTTTGAACGTGTAATTCCAAACATTTGATGGTATTCTCGCAAAGAAGGTAATAAATTTGCACTCATGCGTTCTTTTTGCAGGCGCAGAGTCATCACAAAGTCAGCATCTTGTAAAGCAGGCTCCAATTGCCAATGGAGAAATAGCTTACCTAGTCTATTTTTTCCGTAATCTGCGAATAATTTGGGTAATAATGTAGGTGGTGCTGCTAGATGCAATTCGGCACCAGTTGCAGTTAAACTCCAAATATTTGACCTAGCTACTCGCGAATGTAGAATATCACCAACTATAGCAATTTTTTTATTTTTGAGAAGTTCAAGGCGCGGATGATTTGGATCAAGGAGAGTACAGATTGTAAATAAGTCTAACAGCGCTTGGGAAGGATGCTCATGTTGACCGTCTCCGGCATTGAGGACGCTAACTTTTACGCCAAGACGATCCATTTCTTGAGCGATCGCATTAGGTACTCCTGCCTCTTTATGGCGAACGACCATGATATCAGTTCCCATAGCTAAATAGGTCTTGGCTGTATCGAGAATAGTTTCTCCTTTAGTCATTGAAGAAGTGGCGCTGGCAAAGTTGAGGGTATCTGCTGAGAGGCGTTTGGCAGCAAGTTCAAAGCTGCTGCGAGTACGGGTTGATGGCTCAAAAAACAAGTTCGCCACTACCTGTCCCTGTAAAGTTGGCACTTTTTTAGTCCGCCGTGATAGTACCTCCTGAAAA